>JAIPFP010000297.1 GCA_021736575.1 Pirellula sp.
TCGCTCTGTTTGCCGTCGCTTTGTTTGTCGTCACTCTGCTTGCCGTCGCTCTGTTTGCCGTCGCTTTGTTTGCCGTCGCTTTGTTTGTCGTCACTCTGCTTGCCGTCACTCTGCTTGCCGTCACTCTGCTTGCCGTCGGCCTGCGTGCCATCGCTTTGCTTGCCATCGGCCTGCGTGCCATCGCTTTGCTTGCCATCGCCCTGCGTGCCGTCGCTCTGCTTGCCGTCGCCCTGCTTGCCATCACTCTGCTTGCCGTCACTCTGCTTGCCATCGCTCTGCTTGCCGTCACTCTGCTTGCCGTCGGCCTGCTTGCCGTCGGCCTGCGTGCCATCGCTTTGCTTGCCATCGCCCTGCGTGCCGTCGCTCTGCTTGCCGTCGCCCTGTTTGCCGTCACTCTGTTTGCCGTCACTCTGTTTGCCGTCACTCTGTTTGCCGTCACTCTGTTTGCCGTCACTCTTTTGAGACTTCTCTTCTTCTTGTCGCATGCGATCGATTACTTCAAATTTTTCACCGTCGTGCTCGGGGTTGCTCAAGCCATTATCTTCGTCTGATGCCTGTGAAGATGGGTCACGCTTTGAGAGACTCGCTTTTCCTTTACCTGCGTTTGTGCCTGATTGGATCGATTGTTCTGAGCCCTCATCTCCTGCGTCGCTCCCCTCGCCTTGGTTTGTGCTTCCATCTGTGGATGAGGATTGCGTCGAATTCTTGGTTGGCTTTGATTGTGAGCCTGAACTGTTGCTTCCCGTAGATTCACTACCCTCTTGGCTATCGCCTGGATCACTGGACTCACTGCCCGATTCGTTGGATTGTGAGCCTTTCTTGCCCCCGCTGTTGTTCTTTTCTTGCTTGCCGCTCGACGACTGTTTGCCGCCAGACTTTCCGTCGTTTCCTTTGTTGTCCGTTTGTTCATCGGATTTTGAGTCGTTATCTTCGGACGGTTCTTTGTTCGTGTCCTGTGGGTCCTTTTTCTCGTTGGATCCAGAGTCAGTCTTTCCGTCTTGAGGTGAGTCCGTCTTACCGTCCTGAGGTTTCGCGTTTGGGTTTTTTTGCGATTGGCTCCTTGTCTTCTTTTCAGGGGAGTTCGTTTTGCCAGGAGTATTTGGTTTGCTCCCTTGAGTTTCCTTTTTGCTATCTGCGTTTGGTTCTGAGGCGTTTGATTTTTGATTCGGAGCATTTTTTGATGCCACGATACGAATTTGGATTGGAGTGGAACTCGATTGATTGGGTTCAGGGACATCCGTCCCAACTTGGCAACGATTGTCGGTTGCGATCGCACGAAATTCGATTTTGTCGTCAACGTTTAGATTGTGTTCACTTGGTACAAAAGAATAGACCTCAACGACTTGACCCGTTCTGCCCGATTTCGACTCAAAGCTCTTGATTTCGAAGAGGGGTTTTGTTTCTTTGCCGGAGTCCTTGCTCATGAATTTGCCGGTTGCGGACAACGAGATGAGGCCGTAGTCGGGATCGACAGCACGCATCTCGATGTCGATAGAACCGTCGATAGCGACGTCGACACTTGCTTGCAAGTCGCTTTGCAAACGGACTTCGGGGGCCAAGTCGCCAATGACCTTGATTTTGTAGATGACGGGGTCGCCGTTGGATTCGCCGAGCGAGTTTGTGGCTTTGACGCGATAGGTTGAGAGAGATGGATTCGATTTTTTCTTGTCGAGTTGGAGCATCCATGATCCGTTCAGTTGCGTTTCTTGAGTCTCAAGATCAAGGATCTGACTGGCGCCTAAGAAAAGGCCATTGTCGATGACCGGGTCGAATTCCAAGCGAGACTTTGCCATCGGTTGGTTCGCATGCGCGAACAGACGCACTCGTGTGCCTTCGGGTGCTTCGATGGTTCCATCCTGTTGAATTGAGCGTGACTTTAACTTGGTGTAAGCTGGATAGTCGTATTCCAATCGATCGATTGCGACAATTGGAACAACTTGGACGCGAAGTGAGAATGGTCCAGCGGTCGCATCGCCGGCTTGAATCCAATATTGAAGTGGTTGATGAATGCCGCCGAAGCTCTTGCCGAAATCAAGTCGGTAGTTGATCCCTGCGAGTTCCTCGTTCATCTTGAGAAGTTGTCCAACCTGTTGGCCATCCGACAGGTCGTAGCGCAGCGAGACACTATCTCCCTTGTGCATCCCTCGAACCGTCACAGCGATTGGCACGTTCGTTCCTTGAGTAATCGTCGTGTCCCCGGGCGCAACATTGAGGATCCGAACCCGTGCAGCGGGCGCGATATTGGCCCAAGGCATGAGCATCCGAGAAAGGGATGTTGTTCCACTCTTGGGCGATACAAAAAGATAAACGGTTCCGGTCAATAGAAAACCGAACAGCAACGCAGCGATGCGAATTAGATTGGCAGAGTCCACAATGTTCGAGGAGTCTTGTCCGCCCAGGTTTCGAACGGCGAATCGACCGACGACAGCCAGAACACCTTTGGGGGCCGTATTCTCGGAGGTCGATAATTGGAGCCAACTAATCAGGCTCTCTTTCATTTCTGGAAATTGCGACTCGATCTTGCGGGCAGCATGTTCGGGGTGAATGGATTGAAACAACAGTGGCAGAATACGACGCGGTATCCACCAAGCCGACCAAGCGATCAAGAAAAACAATACGGCGAATCGCGCAAAAGTATTGAGGGGCCACAACCAGTGGTCGATCAAGATGACCGTGAGCAAAAACACTACGATCGTGCATAACCAACCTGCGATACCAATACCGAGCTCGACCCGTCGCATCGTCTTGGCTGCTTGAACGAGGTAGTTCAAAAGCGTTTCGCGACTGATCTTGCCCGCTTGTCCGTTCGCAGTTGAAGGAATCGAAGATTGTGGGACGGATTGGCTCGAAACCTGGGACATGTTGGATTCGGTTCAGACGAGTGGTTTGATATAGGCAATCGGTTGGGAGCGGGGCACTCCCACCATTAGTATATCTTTGGACACGTTTCCAAGGTGAAAATTGCTGTGTTTCGCGTCTGGGTTTCGTTCGAAGATGGGGCGTTAACCTTGTGGACGAACAAGCCTGGGGTTCAGTTGTACGCATTTTAGCGATTTTGCTGAAAAACCTAAACAGAAACGCCACTTAGATTCGTTCGGTTCATCAAGGTCCGAGTGTCGCCTTTTGCTCCGCAGAGGGTGCGATCTCCGAGCAACTTTCGCGGATAGGCTGTGATTTTGTCCAGGTCTGAGCAACAGAACGCAGATCTAGCCAAGGTTGCCTTTCTCATTGTTGCTCTTTCTGACATGCGTTAGACTGAGTGATGCTCCTGCCTTGTTAGCAACGCCACGGTTCACGTCGTTTGCGGGTAGCGAAATTCGCCAATGGCTTCAGCCTTTCACGATCCCCAAAAAAGTCATTCAATCATGCCAGACAACCCGCGTTTCATTATGATCGGTGGATTCCTCGGAGCGGGAAAGACGACCACCATTTCACGTTTGGCTCAACACTATCAATCGCAAGGAAAGCGTGTTGCCATCGTTACCAATGATCAAGCCACTGATTTGGTCGACACGAATCTTCTGCGTTCCCAGGGTTTCGATGTAGGGGAAGTTGCTGGCTCTTGTTTTTGCTGCAACTTCAACGAACTCACCCGAACCGTCGAGCGGCTTGGTGAAAACAGCAGACCGGATATTGTCATTGCTGAACCTGTTGGCAGTTGTACGGACCTGGTTGCCACCGTCATCCGGCCCCTTCAGCAAATCTACGCGGTCCCGTTTGACATTGCCCCCTACGGAGTGATTCTCAAGCCCAGCCACGGATTAAAAATTCTTAGGGGAACAACCAAGGGAGGTTTCTCACCACAGGCTGAGTACATCTTTCGCAAGCAAATCGAAGAGGCAGATTTCGTGATTCTCAACCGGATCGATGAGTTGAATGACGCGACGATCTCCGAGCTTACCTCGCTAATCCAATTGAATTTTCCTGGTTTGCCATGCGTTAAAATATCTGCCATGACAGGTCTAGGCTTCGAAGCGTTCTGCGATTATCTGGATCTCCAGGGTAACTTCGGCACGCGAGCGCTGGAAGTCGACTATGACATCTATGCAGCGGGTGAAGCCGAGCTTGGTTGGCTGAATGCTCAAGTCGCGTTGAAAGCGACCAACCCGTTTGCATTGGACGCGTTTCTCCTGAAATTGCTGGAGAGAATCAACGAAGGGTTAACGGTTCATTCCGCCGAGGTCGCCCACCTCAAAGCGATTGGGATGGCGGAAGGCAAATATGCCGTTGCAAATATCGTGAGTAGTTTGTCTGCTCCCAAGCTTTCGATTGGATGCAATTCTGAAGTTAGCAATGCGGACCTAGTGATCAATGCTAGGGTTGCAGTCGATCCGAATCTGTTGACGGAATCGATCCAAGCGGAACTTCATTCGGTTTGCATCGAGTTTGGAATCAATGAGTCGATCAAAACGCTCCAGTGCTTCCGACCAGGTCGCCCGGTGCCAACCCATCGACTGGCCGGCGTAGAATAGAGTTTCCGCTGGCAGAAGAGGCTTGTCATTTGTTCTTTGTTCTTTGTTCTTTGTTCTTGGTTCTTGGTTCTTGGTCATTGGATACGATTAGCGATTTCAATGCTCATCCCCTCATCCCCAGCCCTTCTCCCCGGAGTACAGGGGAGAAGGGAGCACGAATCTATCAGAACTATTGCGTGACTTGGGATATTACCCAATAGGCGACTGCTGCGACGATCGCACCGCACGGTACGGTACAGATCCAGGCAAGCAGGATTTCGACTACTTTGCGCCATCTTGCCTGCCTCGTTGATGCTCCCATTCCGATCAATGCGCCAACGCTGACGTGCGTTGTGCTCACAGGCAGGCTATGCAGGCTCGCTGTCGTAACAAGCCCTGCGGTAACAAGGCTTGCCGCAAAGCCCTGACCGGGATTCATGCCAGTCACTTTTTTGCCAAGCGTTTCCGCCACACGATCCGCATCCAACAGTCCCCCAAGCATGATCATGACCGCCACGAGCAAGAATCCCCAACGAATGTCGAGACCGGGAGCAACCAGCAGCAATGCAGCCATTTTCGGTGTATCGTTTAATCCACGGGCAAAACTTGCTGCTCCGGTACTCGTGTAGTGCATTACGTCAAGCGTTGGAGTTCGGTGATCCGGCGCGAGCCGCATCCACTTCAGGACAAAATAGGCTGCGGCACCTAATACGATTGCAACCGCCGGGCTAAAAAACAAAGGATAGAAAAAGCTATTTCCTAATGCTTCGAATCGGACATCGGTGCCGCTGCTTGCTAATCCTGCCCCGAGCAATGCACCCACCAATGCATGCGTGGTGGAAACGGGAAATCCAAACCGAGTAGCGAGGAAGCTGGTCATCGCAGCCCCAATCGCAATCGCGCTTACAAAGACGGGCGATTGAGCCGTCGCGTCCGGCACGATCCCGCGACCACTAAACGTTTTGAGCAACCCTTGAGACAAAAAGGCCGCAGCGATCGAGCCGGCAAACGTGGTCGCTGTTCCCCAATAGAGGGTCCGTCGAAGCGTAGCGGTTCCACTTCCATACAGCGATGCCACCCCCTTAAAATTGGCATTGGCACCGTTGGTAAATGCGACGAAAGAAACCGCCGCAACAAGAATGATTGTTAGCACGTGGCGCCCTAACGAGCCTTGTTTTCTTGCGTCTCGGCGGCGTGTTGTTTCAAAGATGCGTATTCCTTCCATGAGCCTTCGTATAGTCTCACGTTCGGATACTTTGCAACATGTCGAAGATAAAATCGCAGCAAGCTTCCCTCACGCGATGTACCGCAATAGACAATGATCTCTTTGTCCGAATTGAGTCCAGCCGCTTCCAGTTCCGTTTTAACTTGCTGGAAAGGTTTGAACTGATGCGTGTTGTCTTGCTCCATCAATCGCGCCCAGTGAAAACTGATCGCACCTGGGATGTGCCCCTTCCTCAACCAAATATCATCGTCCCCCAAATATTCATTGCGAGGTCGGGCGTCTACGAGGACAACACCATTGCCCCCCTTTCGCTTGAGAAGCTCGTCGACTGCGATCGCGATATCCTTTTTTTCTATTTCGGGGAGCGATCCTGGCGGATTGCCGAAATACTCTTGTGTCGTTGGGAATTTCGCTTTCTGCCAAGCTGCAAGGCCGCCATCGATAATGCGAATGTCCTCGACACCGAACTTCTCTAACACGTATGCGACCATGCTCGCACTCAGAATCTCATCGTTTGGCAGTTTGTCGCCCGTCGCGTAGATCAAGTGTGTTCGCTTTTTGTCCACTCCTGCACGAACTAAAAGGGCTTTGGAAAGGTCATCTGGAAGATACTGCACGGGCACGCCTTGGTCGGTGCCTCGCAAAGTATCGAAGTTTAGGTGGTGAGCCGTAAGAAGATGACCGCGAAAATAGTCCTTGTAACCGCCTCGCGTATCTAGAACGATGGGCTTCTTGGCAGCATCCTGGATTTGGATGAGCTGTTTTGCCTCTTCGAGCGAAATAACCCCGATCTCTCCTCCGAACGAGTTTCCTGATATCAACAAAAGCAACGCAGCGAAAAGGTACTTCATGAGGCAGGTGATTTTCGGAGGCGGAATGAACACTTGATCGACAGCTTTTGCATTATATCCTGGGAAATCAAGTACGCCACCGCGAGGTTCGTCATAGGGCAGGCGTTCCTGCTGTGCGCCGCCTATTGTCAAACGCGGGGACCGCATTCCACTCGTTGAACAAAACCAGGAATTACGCGTACGACTCGGCTGGTCATGAAAAATTGCTTACCAAAGCCGATGGGAACCAAATTAGGTATACTCACGACCTGGCGGCACACACCAGCAAAGAAGAGTGGCTCAATTGATCTGGGGCACTGACTAAGACGTTGGACTTCCAATACGATGCAGTCGGGGACTTGCTTGATGCAAGCGATTCCGATTCGTCCTTGCATTGGCTATTGGCTATACGAGAAACAAAGGCGGCATGTCTCATTTGCGGCAGTAGTCTAAAAAGAGACCTGACCCCTTTTTTGTTCTGTGTTTCCAGTGTTCGAAGCCTTCGGTGGTTTCCTATCTTGCTACTTGTTACGCGGTACGCCCCACTGAGTTGTCGAGCTTTGACTTAAGGCTGTAATTCTCGTTTCGAATTTTAGACATCTCCGTCCGGTTTGCCCTCAAGTCATTTCTAAGCCGTTTATTTTCGGCAATTGCTTCTTTGAGAGGAACTTGCTCCGCTTCTGTTTTCTCGACTAAGGCGTCGCTAAACAATTAATGTCCGGATTGGGGTTGATTCTGGTTGCGGGATTATAGCATGATAGCGGCATGCCGGATGCACGAGTCGTTAAATGGATTATTGAAAAGTATTCTGCGATCGAAGCAGATTTGGAT
>JAIPFP010000298.1 GCA_021736575.1 Pirellula sp.
ATCTACAGCGAGGCGTTTTTTGAAATTGGAATCGAGTGTCCAACTCTAATCAGAAAGACTGATAGTTGCGATCAAAGAATCGCAACCACCCCAGCCAACCTGCGAAAATGGCTGATTCTTAGTTGCGATTGATACTTGACATAGTAGCAATGCATACCACGCCGCTTGGCACAGCCAATCAATGCTCGATAGCACAACTACAAACAGAGTATGCGCATTTGGGGGCTACGCTCGCGGGGATACTACAACATTGCCAAGACCTATATCTCTTAACGATGTCAACCAGTGCTCAAAAGGAGAGCTCCGATTCAACGCGATTGGCCCATGACACTCTTGCACCGCTAGTACGCGAGCAATTTGACCACTCGGATAAGCCTGGGCAGCGGGCTCGTCGGATTCTCGACAATCGTGCTGTTGATTGGTCTACCAATTCAGAGGGTACGCCCCTAGGTATTGCCGATCTTGCTTTAGTTGAGAAAGGGGCGTCAGGGACACGAGTGTTTAACTCCGCGGAACTGAGACTGTTAAAAGCGAGTCGAGAGCTTCGTGACAGATTGACGCGAATTAGACGATGGGTGAAATGGGGGGCAACTGCCGCCGTGTTCGTCATTGTCTGTCTTGTATCGATTGCAATCTTGAAGGGTATTGAGGCACAACAGAGCTTGATAACAGCCAGGCAAAGCGTGGAAGCGATGCTGAAACTCTATTTGCAGATACCAGAAAAAGCCGGTGAAATTGCAGCTGCGGAAACTCCTGCGAAAGCACATGCGGCGTTTGAGAGACTTGAAAAAGATGGAATACCAACTTCGTTACGAATCACCAGTCCCGAAATTGCCAATGCGATACGCAAGATCAAACACCTTTTACCATCCCAAGTTGACGAAAATGGGGCAGCCAACCTGTCGGAAGGTTGCAAATCGGCAATTCGGGAACTTGTCAAATTCGCGAGACAAGCTTGGGAGTCTCGCGTTGTTGAACGCAATGAAGGCAAGCTTGAAGACTATCCCTCTTGGGAGTCTCGCGTCGTTGAACGCAATGAAGGCAAGCTTGAAGACTATCGCTTAAGTCAACAGAAAAGCCTCGAACGCGATATCATCACGTCAAAGCTTTGCGATCGGGCCGTATCCGTAACATGGGCCATTGCACACGCAACAAATCAAACGGAGATGATGCGATATCGTCCGGAGTTCGAACGCCTCTATTGGGCAGAACTCTATTGGTTGGAGTTAGAGGAGCAGTCGCAGAATAGTGAGAAGAGAAGTCCCCTGGAAGAGGCGATGGTTGCATTCCGCCGGGACGGCCTAAAAGGTTGGGAACTCGAAAAGGCCTCAATCGCGGATCTCGAAAAACTTGCGAAGGAAGTAAGCCGTTGTTGTATCGCACTGATGAGTAAACAATGATTATCCTCGTCAACGCCACGATGGTTCCATAAAATGCTATGATGAAAAGCAGTCCACTAATCGATTTTGTAAGTCATCTTGATCGGACCTTCTGGGACGCGATTCACCAGTGCGGGACTCTTGGTAACTGTCGATGCAAAAAATCAAAGGATTAATGATTATTTAAAAACAGCTTTGGATATCCTTGGGAAAATCCACCAAAGGAATACCGAGAATGACGAGTATAGATCTCTTTACTCGTGAACAATGTAATGGTTCGTGTTAAGCCGAGGAACGCGATTCGAACGTAGATAATTGAGTTTGAATGAACTCCGTCAATTCAGAATGAAAAGGAACGGCTTGGTTTCCAAGACTGCTTTCTACACCTCGAATGTGAACACCGACCGCAGTCGACTCAAGTTCGCCGGTTGAGGGTGAAGGACGTGCCACAAGAACAGGGCACCCGCTTTGTCCTGCCGAAGTATCGGCTGTGTAAAAAAGTTGCCCTCCTGATTGAGTGAGGCTAGCAATGTCATAGCATTGGTGAGCGTTGATTGGAGAATTCTCTTTTTCTTTCTCTCCGGGCTCATACCGTGGGTACCCACTAATCGCACCTTTCAATCCGACTAGCAAGTTTGGATCTACAGACTCCCATGGGACAACACCGATCGATGCGTTGAGTGGTTCCTCCAGCACAATCACTGCGATGTCATAGGCAGAATCCTTGTTCGCTACATATTTTGGATGCGGTATTGCCTTACGAGTTTTATAGGATCCAAGACGAGGTGATTGATGGTCACCTTCGAGGCCACACAAAACCAAAAACTGATCTACGCGGTTCGCCTTTGCCCAAAGATTATGTGCGGCAGTAAGTATAACACGTTGTCCAATCAAAAAGCCGCTTCCTACGGAAAGTCGACGGGTATCTGTATCTTCTCCTAAAACCTGACACACCCAACGGAACGGTAACTGGGTTGCATCACTAACCCGTTTTCGGTCGTCCGAACCAATAACGTCACGAGAACCCGGCTTTAGCTGGTCTACTAAACTATCTCTCTGCAGATGAGCCATCATCAACCCAATCTAATCGAACCGATGAAAACAAAAAGGTCATCTTTGGAATGTAACTCTACCTTATTGCAGGCCTTGCCGAAACTCTTCAGGCCCTTGCTTTGTATGAATTACAGGAGCGGGCTTTCGAAAATGATTCAGTAAGGGCTTGGAATTACTGGATGGAGCACCGTTTGCCCGAGCAGGAAGATGTTGACTATTGTCGATGTCGATTGAAATGGGTGGCTGTGGGCCACTGGCATAAACGGGTGGTTGTGGGCCACTGGCATATGCTGCTGGCTGCAATCCCGGAACTCGTTGGTCCTTGCGGGCCGCCTCGTCTAGCGGCTTCAACAACGCATCGAATGACGCCCCGCCAGATTCAGTTTTATTGGACCCGCTTTCGGGAACGTCCGTCGGATTTAGACCTTTAGGACTCGGAAGCGATCCTCGGCTATACTGATCTATGACACCTTTAAGAAGTGCTTGCTTGTCCGCTGAAATAGGTTGTCCATCGCTTTCAAAATAGTGCCGACTAAAATTATGCTCCGCGACTAGCCGCCATTCGGTGTGATCGCCATCCACCAAGAAGGGTTCGTAAATGTATATTTCCGCGTAATTTAACATCTCTTTAGGCACCCGTTTTGCGCCGGATGCGGCTTCTGCAATTGCGTGGATGGCTTCTGCCATTCCATTCATTTGCTCGACGGTTGTGCTCTCATTTTTCGGTAAGCCGCCAATGGCAGTCGTTAGACCTCCAACTTCGTTAAGTACGTCGGCAGCTCCGCGACCGACGAACATAGAAGCGACTCCCTGCGCCAGTATATTTTGAGCGCTGCTACTATCCTTCAAATAGAATGGCCCCATTCCGGTATACATCCAGCCGTTGACCATGTTCATCGCGGCTCGCATCTCACCTGCTCCGCCTGTGATTTTCAATCCATATTTTTGAGTTAGATCCGGAATGAACACGATTTGATAGGTAAAAAAGCTATCCGGAGCTACGCTGTCACCATTTACATTCCCTGTTCCAGGTGTAAGCGATGGAGCAACATAGGACTTGGCGAGATCTTTAGTCGCAGACGTTGTAGCTACTCTCGCGCCATCTCCTGTACCTGCTGCCAATGGATCGCCTGGGTTTGGAACTGTGACATTGGCTTTGACGTCGGCGTAAGCCGCTTGATTATCAAACCCATCGGGAATCGGAGCCGGTCCACTAAGTCCGACTTTGCTTTCGTCAATGTGCCGAAAGTTCTTTGCGACTACCAGAAGTGGTTTCGGAAGGTAATACGGGATACCCTCTGGATCACATCGATTTGAAGGTGAAAGCCCCCTTGCCGATATGGAAGCCTTTGGTTGATGCCTTGCGCACCCGACCAACGAGAACGGTAAAGTCATGAAACCAATCACAATTAGCGGTGTTCTAACTGAGAATGCAAACACAAGCATTTGTAGTGTTTTTCCCATTGTCGACCTTTCCGAAGTATTTGTTGCAAGCTGATTGTCGGAAATATCGTCACAACCAGAAAAAAAATGTGGAAAAACCCAACCAGTCGATACAAGCCCCCAAATTTCAAATGGCAGTGCACGGTAACGCAGCGCCCCCGAGAAATCTTCGGCGGCCATCGTATTCATCACATCGAATGCACGTGGGCACGAGGCCGAACTTGAGCGAGTCTAGGACCGTCGCCTATGGAACGGATTCCACCGGCCAACCTAGCGATCGATGCAACGAAAACTGAGCATTATTGTACTCCGCAACCGTTCGAACGTACTCGCGTCGAGCAGTCGCCAACGCTTGAATCGCCTGTAGAACTTCGATCGGTAATCCTTGACCATTCTTGATTCGGTCTAAATTGCGTTCAAGCGAATCATTCGCTGCTTGAATGGCCCGCTCCGATATCGCGATTTGGCGGAATCTCAATTCGGATTGTACGTACGCTTCGACCACTTCGCGCGCGATGCGATCCATCTGTTGCATTTCCAATGCTCGGGCTTGCGAGATGCGAGACTGCGCTTCGCGGCGAATAGCTCGTTCCCCCACCCCTAGCTGCCTTACTTCCCAGTACGCTCCCGCATCAAAGTCGAATCGATCGCCATAGTTGTTGGGTTTACTCTCTCGTCCTCCGCCCATGCCGCCATAACTTGCGCCTAAGATGACGCTCGGAACGAGTGGAGCATTGCGTTCTCTCTTAAGTCGTTCGACTGCGGCACCTACCAGATGCTTTGCCTCCGAAAGTTCGGGGCGATTTTGCAACGCGATGGAGACCAGTTCCTGGCGAGGCAATTCATGGTCAACGAGCGCTATTGGAACCAATTGAGATTCGGACGGAATGAGTTGCTGCGACGAGTCCCATCGAATTTGCTGAGCAAGCTTGGCTGAACTGACCAAAGTATACTCTTCAGCTCTAAGGATTTCGTTCTCGCGAAGAGCCAACTCGGTACGAGCTCGATCGTGGTCCGAGGCCAGTCCCGATCCGACCCGCATGAATTCATCCGTTGCTCGCTCAAGAGCTCTTGCTTGATCCAGGATGTCTTTTGCGACCGACAACTCCTGCTGGGCTCGTAACAAATCGATGTACGCCAGTGACGTAGCCAATAATGAGTCGTTGATGGTCGCTTGCGATTCAGATCTGCGCGCGCAATTCGTTCTTTGAGCGATGCGGGGCTGAAAGATCGCATCGGCAACATGAAACTGAGACACCAATCCTGGCACGGCTGGTGAGCTTGCACCGACAGCATTCCCACCAAATCCCTGATAATACGAACTGCGATTCGTTTCGATTACATCTCCCACGACATCTTGAATGCTGCCCAAGTGCTTGTTGTAGTTCACCCCGGCTCGAATCGATGGGAGCTTGAGGGAATTGGCTCGCTGAAGCTGGGCCGCAGATTCTTCGATGCGAGCCCGCGCGAACTGGATCTTTGGATTTTGGCCAGTCGTCAATAACAATGCCGTCGTCAAATCAATTGACTGAAGTTGATCATTGAATGCAGTTGAATCCGACGAATCCGACGAGTCCGACGACGTGCTTGGACTCTTGGCCTCATCAACACGGGATGGCATGTCGAACTCGGGCGCAATCGCAATGACCGTTGGTGAATACGATGCGGTCGTCACGTGGTTCTTTTCCGCCGAACTTTGCGACGATTCAGCTGCCAATGTGTCAATCAGCTTATGTGGTGCTTGAGACAGTGATTTAATGGCAATCGATTGATTATTGGGAAACGCGGAAGCGGGTTGCGGGCTCGACGCAACTCGGCAGCCGGCCGTGAAACTGCTAGCCAAAGCGATCGCAAAAGCAATCCGTGTATTGCGTTTTGCGTATATCATCACAGGCGTCATCCACTTGAAATTACCGTATCAACGAACGAATTACTCAGTTCGTCGTTTATCGACGCCCCAGTAACGTTCGTAGCGATAATAACGCTCAGAACAGGCCAGACAGGCCCGGGGTGGGCTCACATCCCTTACCGCTCGCCTATTTTAACAGCTACCAGATGAAACGCAGGTTAGGACGAGAGACCTAATCAAGGTATTTTCGGTTGCGGAACTGGTTCCACTTTCTGAACTTTCTGCCCGTCTTTGAAAGCATTCGTATTGGCCGTGATCACATTCTCTGTCCCGTCCAGGCCACTGGTGATTTCGATGTCCGAACTGGATCGAATCCCGAGTGTAACCGGCTTGCGAACCAGGGTCCCTTCTGGATCCACCGCCAGGCAGATCGATGCACCATCGCGTTGAATCACAGCTCCCTTCGGGACAGTCATAACATCCTTTTTTTCCGAAACAATCACCTCTACGTTTGCGTACATCCCAGGCCGAATAACGCCTTCTTCATTGAGGATGTCGATCTCGCAACGCAGAGCACGCGTCGATGATTGCAATGCCCATGAAGTTCTCGATACCGTCGCCTCGACACTACGACCATTTAGCGATGGTACTCGAACGATTGCCTTGCGGCCATTGTCAACCAATCCGGCATCGCTTTCGGGAACATCCACAAAGACTCGCAATCGTTTGGAATCAACCACGACAAACAACGCATCATCCTGACTGCTTCGAGCTGGCTGAACCAAAGTTCCCAATTCGATAGATCGGTGGGTGACGACGCCATCAAAGGGTGCTCGAATCTGCAAGTACTCTCGCATCGATTCCACACGATGAAAATCTGCTTCGGCGACTTTGAAATGGGCCTCTGTCGATCGCAAATCCGCCTTCGACTTTTCGACCGCAATCAACGCTTCGTTCTTTTTCGCTTTGGCGGATCGTAACTTTGCAGATAGCTCGCCTCTTGCGGCGTCGGCGGACTTGAATTGCTCCAGGGCTTCGTCTGCAAGCTTTTGCGTTACCGTTTGCGTCGCAACCAAGGACCGAACGCGCGACAATTCCGAGTTCCAACGTTCGTATGCTGCCTCAACGCGTTGCTGACCGGCCAAACACTCATCGATATTTGAATCCGCCGACGCTGCCATCGATTCCGCCACTCGGACTGCCGCTTGCGATTGTTCGATGTCAGCTCGCGACTGCTGAATCATGGCCTGCTTTTGTTGAAGCTCATCGCTAAGTTCGGGTGCGACAAGTACCGCCAACAATTGCCCCGGCTCAACGACGTCACCGTTTTCATTGAGCTTTGGGCCGATCACATGATCACCGATCTCAACGAGCAGTTTTTCTACGAAGCCACCTACTTTGGCGTGCACCGGAGTTATCTTAAAGGCCTCGATCTGGCCTGGTTGTTCGGTTCGTTGAGCAATCTCCTTGCGGACAGGCTTCGCGGTTGCAACCTTGGGAAGTTCAGCCGATGAACTTGTAGGGGTTTTCGCGTTGTCTTGGTTTGAATCGGACGAGCAACCCAAGCAGGAG
>JAIPFP010000299.1 GCA_021736575.1 Pirellula sp.
CACTGGGGATCATTACCTTCACGCTAGGGCGAAGGTCAATTACCACTGGCATAAAGCCAGATGGCATGCATTGAATGCCCCTGGGGTTACCCCGCGAGACGCCCATGCCACTTTCGAATACCCCGTCTCACAATCCATTGAAGCAACAACCCGTTACGTATCGGGTTATCGTTGGTAGTTTTCAGTCTGCCGCTCGCCTCACCTCGCAATGACAGCCTTGGCGCGATCGATAAGATCGCGGGACTGTTGTTCGGTCGGTGATTCGGCAATCAACCGAACGATAGGTTCGGTATTGCTACCTCGAAGCAAAAGCCAAGAGTTGGCCCAATCCAGTCGAATGCCGTCTTCGGTGCTGATCGATTCTGCATTAAGATGTTCGGACAATTTGGAAATCGACTCGTTTAGTTTCTCTTTGCTCAATTCCATCTTGTCTTTGATCATCGCAAGCCTTGGCAGTTGGCTCGTCAATTGACTGATCGTTTTTTGAGTTGCCGTCATCAAGTCGAGAACTTGCGCGATACCGACGAAGCTATCTCGGATCAAAACCACGCGAGGATCGATCGGACCACCGCTACCTTCCCCGCCGTAGAGAGCATTGTTCGCAAGCATCGTATCCACCACATTGGCTTCTCCGACTTTGCTTCGGAAGTACGGAACACCATGTTTTTTGGCCAACCATTGCGTCATGCTGCTAGAAGCACAATTCGTCACCAACGGGCCGGCCTTAAGCATTAACGCTCGCATCATACAAAGCACTGCCGTGTACTCTTCGCCGATAAAGTGCCCATGTTCATCCACGATAGCGAGTCGATCTGCATCGGGGTCTTGGCAAAAGCCCACGTCGAATTTTTCTAGTGCCACGCGAGGCGAGACGGTAACCAAGTTTTCCGCCAGCGGTTCGGGGGGATGCGAAAAAAGACCATTTGGAGTTTCGCCCAATACTACGGTCTCGCATCCCAAGGCGGCGAGCAGACGTTTTCCGAGAATGGAACCAGCACCATGATTGCTGTCCAGCAACACGCGAAATCGGCGACGACGTATCGCCTCCACGTCCACGGTCCCCAATACGAGTTCGAGATGGCCAGCATGGGGGTCTTCGATCGTTTGACGGGTTCCTAGAAAGTCGACGGACCGCCAATCCGTTTGATGTTGGCGGTAGGCATGGAGGACTCGAGTCCCCGGTTCGACGGGCAAAACTCGGCCTTCTGGACCAAAGAGTTTCATGCCATTGTAGAGAGACGGATTGTGACTAGCCGATATTTGGATGGCTCCCGCCGCTCTCGTTTCGCGAACGAATGCTCCGACGGTTGGAGTGCTTGCCACCCCTAAATCGAGACAAATTCGACCGCTTCCAACAATAGCGGCGGCGATCGCATCGGCTAGCATTGGCCCGCTAACCCGTCCGTCCCTCGCGACTGCAATAGCTCCATTTGGTGCTTGTGTGCATAGAGAAGCTGCATAATTGCATGCCACAATGGGCGTCAACTCGCTGCCGATAATCCCCCGCAGGCCACTGATACTGATGATAGGTTCTGGCATTTGAAAGAAAAAAAGGGGTGCGCAGTCAGGAAATTGCGAAGAAATGGAACAAGCAGTTGCTTCGACACTTCCAAATGCCTTGCAATTACTTGACACTGCAATCTACCCAACTTAACATCGGAATGCTGGAGGATTTGTTGGGAATTCTCCATTTTCCCAACTATGCTAGGACCTGCGTTCATCGCGTAGTTTGTGTACCCATTTTGACGATTCCTTCGAACTCCTCGACCACTCTGACCCCAGGCTGACCCTCATGGATATTTTCGGCATGTTGATCTGGGCAGTAGTGCTTGTATCGCTCATCGTTTTTATCGTATTGCTTGTAAAATCGTTCCACTCTTGGGGCGTGGTGCATACGATCCTCCTTTCGATTCTTTTTATCGAGTCTTGGGTCTTTATTTTCTTCGCTGGTAGCGTAAGCCAGCAGCGAGTGGCTTTCACCAAAGCGCATGACCTGTTGATGGCCAAGGTCGATAAGCTGACCAAATCTGTCGCGCTTGAAATGTACGGCGATCGACTCGATCCAAGTATCAACTTGGAAAAGTTCGTTCCGCTTTCCAACGAAGTAAACCGAATCGCAGTGGAACGAGGACGTGTATGGCGTGGTGCCGTGGTGCAACCTCCCGTTGGCGGACTCATGACGCTTCAGCTACCGGCAAACGTGAGCAATCTCCCAGTTGCAGCACCCCCCGAGGCTGCCGCAGGCGGCGCCGCTCCCCTTGCGCTCCCTGTGGTGGAAAGCGGCCTGGTGGTGGATAGTGTCGTCTACGTATTCGGAGAAAGTAGGCAAACGGTCGGGCTTGTTCCCAACGTTTATCTTGGTGAATTTGTCGTCGCGACCAACAAGGATGGGCTCATTTCCCTTCGACCGACGGCTCAAGATGCGATAACCAGGGGCGACTTCGAAACGGCTGCTGTCTACGAAATCATCCCGATCGATTCGCACACCACATTTGCCGCCGAGGGGTCCAAAGTTGATGTAGATTCCATTTTTGGCCGAATGGACAAGGCCCAAATTTCCGAATTGCTTCGCATCGACGCAGCCTTGGCAGATGCCGAGCCTGGTACGTTGGACAACAAGACTTCGCGAAAAGCCCGTATCCTTCAATCTTACCTAAATGACGGCGGGCGAGCGCCTGACCAAACCCCAGCAGAAGCGTTGGCGTTCCAGGTCACATTCCTAAAGGATCACACAGAAGTTGTCGATTCCACCGAAAAACGCAACGCAATGGAAGGCGGATATTTTGATTTGAGCGGAAGGTCCGTCGATGCTCGCTTGAAGCTGGATTCGGAAAATGGCGTTTTGTTCAAAACCGGTGATACCTTCGTTTTCGATGAAGCGACGGCAAAAGACTTGGAAAAGCAAGGTATCGTTTCGCTTGGCGAACGAATTTTTGTCCGCACACTCAACGATTATGAGTTCGGATTCCGTGAAGCACGTCGACTCAAAATCCGGGCGCAGCAAGATCTGCTGTTGATCGAACGGGAGTTAAAAGAAGTGATTCGCACGAACGACGTTGCCCTGAAACAAGAACTGATTCGGGAGGAAGAAGGAACGAGGCTGAAGCTCGATAAATTGCAGTACTCCAAAGAATTGGAGGTCATTACCAGCGTCGGTGACTCCTTAGCTGAGCAAATCGAAGAAAAGAAAGCCGAGCTGAGTCAACTCTACCGTACCCTGCTGTCGCTTCATGATCAATTGCTAAAGCGCAATCAAGAATTGACAACCATCGGTACTGCCGTCCCGGTCTTGAATCCGTAGTCGATCCATCTGTCCATCGTACGCAATGGCGACCTTCTAGCCACTAAAAGGCGCAAAGTCCACAAAGAGTTTGAAAGTTCAATTCAACAGCTCATCCTGATTTTTGTGGCTAGGAAAAATGGTAAGGTGTGTGAGCGTGATCGACTCAGTCTGTTCGCTTGCGCAAAATGAGCAAAATAGGTAAACTAGACCGGATAGCAACAGAGGGCAAAATGGTGCACTCTGGCGGTGTAATCGAAAAACAGTTGCCAGTCTCAATCGCCAATACCGATCTCAAGAGAAGCTGTTACCCAATCGATTCATCCAATTCACGCACGGAACGACCGGTTTCAATTCAAATGGCATCCGACTTTCGACTCAAGGAGCAGCTTCCACGCCTAACGGACGCGATCGTCAAAACCTATAACGCTCGGGACCGAATCAATCATTTGGGGCATTGCCCACTGCCAAAATACGAGGTAATCGTCAATATCCTGGAAGACTTCAAGGATCTTCTGTACCCTGGATTTCGTCGACGCGAAGGACTCCACTCCGGCAACGTCACCTACCACGTTGGTAATTTGGTCGACTCCTTGCACGATCGTCTAACCACTCAAATTGCTCGTGCTTTGCTTCACGCCGATAAGGTTGAAGGTAAATCCGCTGGCTTCAATCCTTGCGACCATGCGATCGACTATGAAGCCAAGGGCCAAACCATTGCGATTGCGTTGCTGGAATGCATTCCGCAACTTCGTGAGGTGTTGGCGAAAGATGTCGAGGCTGCCTACGACGGTGACCCCAGCGTTTCAAATCGAGACGAAATCATTTTTTGCTTCCCTGGTCTGGAGGCGGTTACGATTTATCGAATCGCTCACGAACTCGTCCATTTTGCAGTCCCTTTTATTCCCAGAATGATGACCGAATGGGCACATAAACAGACAGGCATCGATATCCATCCTGGAGCAAGGATTGGCGAATCCTTTTTTATCGACCACGGGACGGGCGTTGTCATCGGCGAGACTTGCGAAATCGGCGAACACGTCAAGATCTATCAAGGCGTGACGCTGGGAGCTCTCAGCTTTGCGACCGATGTCGATGGTCAGTTGATCCGAGGTGCCAAACGTCATCCAACGATTGAGGATCGAGTGGTTATCTACGCCAACGCTACGATTCTCGGGGGTAAAACCATTGTTGGGCACGACAGCGTGATCGGATCCAGCGTATGGGTTACCAGTAGCGTCGCACCTCATACGACCGTCGTGCTTGAAAAACCAAAACTACGAATCCGCAATGGGCAGAACGATGAGCTTGTGCACGACTCGAATTATCAAATCTAGGTCGAGTGATGCATTTTAAAGAACACCCCATCGAAGATCAGATTGTAGTTACCGGCTACGGTGCAATCACGCCACTCGGACACGATGTCGAGCGATTGTACAACGCTTTGCTCAAGGGCGAGTCTGCTGTACGATTAGTCGAACCGGTCGACGGTGTCGACGAGAGGAAGTGGATGTCAGCGTGCATCGAGGGTTTCGACCCCAAGGAACACGTCCATCCTCGCAAGACGATTAAAGTCATGTGTCGCGAGATTCAAATGGCATTCGGTGCAGCCATGCAAGCATGCAGGATGGCCGGCATATCACCAGGTTCCATCGAACCAGATCGACTGGGTACCGTTTTCTCTGGCGAGATTATCCTGAGCGATTCTTCGGATGTCGCAGAAGTGGTACGGCGTTGCGCAGCGAACGGAGAAATGGATCACTCCCGATGGGCAGTCGAAGCCATGGAAAATATCCATCCATTGTGGATGCTCAAGTCGTTGCCGAACATGGCAGCCTGTCACGTTGGGATTACCCTCGATGCTCGCGGACCAAACAACACCATCACGACCGAAGCGACCAGCGGCCTGGGCGCGATCCTGGAAGCCGTGAATGTTATCCGGCGAGGCAAGGCGGACGTGATCGTCGTCGGCTCGTCGGCCTCGCGGACCTGCTTTACCCGCCTGCTGCAACGCTATGAAGAAGACTACTCGCGTGCAACCTCGATTCCTCAGATCGCTTGTAAGCCTTTTGATTCTGAGCGAGATGGAAGCGTACCTGGCGAGTCAGCTTCGTCAATCATTCTCGAAAGACGCTCGCACGCAGAGGCTCGCGGGGTACCGATCCTTGGCAGCATCGTCGGATGGGCAAACATGTTTGGTCCATCCAATGAGAGATGGGGCGGAACGCAGGCCTCAACCGAAAACACGCTGAAGACTCTCATCCAACGAAGCGGTCTTTCCCCTCAAGAGATTGACCATATCAACGCGGCCGCAAACGGCACCATCCGCCTGGATGCTGCTCAAGCACGCGGGATCGCAAGTACTCTCAAGCATGTTCCAGTCGTTTCGTATAAAGGCGGGCTCGGCGATTCCATCAGCGGATCGGGCGTCATCGAGCTGATCGCTTCGATCGAGGGCATGCGGAGGGGTGCGATTGCACCCACCGCCAACCATACCAAAACCGGAATGGACTGTCCGATTAACGTCGTTTCCAAGTCCAGTAAGCCAAGAACTGGTTCTAGCCTCGTAAAACTCTCGAACACACCGCAGGGTCACTGCATCGGAATCGCCATGACTTTCGAGAATTCGTAGTTCATGGCCCAGTCCAATATCATCGATCGAAAAACTTCTTGATCGAATAGACTGTTGCTGCTCGGCCAGCCCTGGCGATCGATGTGGTGAGTGGAATCTCCTTTGGGCAAACCGCAACGCAATTTTGAGCGTTGCCGCAATTTTGCAATCCACCCGCAGCCGTAAGTTCTTCCATGCGATCGTTAGCCAAGTTCTTGCCCACTGGATGCGAGTTAAAGAGCATTGCTTGTGAGATTGCAGCCGCTCCCACGAACTCTGTATCGAACGCAGCGTTCTTTCGAGCCGTGTAATCGGCATCCGATTCACCAGGCTCACGTTGAATTTCAATCTTGTTGAACTGAGGGCAAGCTTCCAAGCAACAGCCGCAACTCATGCATTGGCTCAAGGGATAATTTTGCTCTTGTTCTTCTCGTGAAATCCTTGGTCCAGCACCCATGTCGTAGTACCCATCGACGGGAACCCAGGCTTTGACTCTCTGTAGCGAGCGAAACAATCGCGATCGATCGACCGATAAATCTCTAAGTACGGGAAACTTGGACATCGGCCGCAGCTCAATTTCGTTGGCATCTGCTTCCAACAAACGATCGACCAACGCGCTGCAGCTTTGGCGAACGCGGCCATTGATTACCATCGTGCATGAACCGCAAACCTCTTCCAAGCATCCGCAATCCCAAGCGACCGGTGGAACACTCTTGCCGTCGCTAGTCGTCGCCTGCGCAGCGACCTTTTGAAGCACACTGATGACATTCATGTCAGGTTCATAGTCGACTTGATGTCGTTCCCAATATGCTGGAAGACCGGGCCCATCTTGTCTGAGAATACGAACGTTCACCTTGGAGGGGCGACGCTGGCTGGCTACTTCGATTCCTGGAGCGATCATAGGAGTATGCAAATGTTAAATGGGTTTGAATTCGATTGGGTTAAACATTAAGGGCCATGAATGGACCAAATAAGGCTAGGTTGCTGATCCGACGAGTTGCTTCTTAACGGGCTCGGGTTGTTTTTCCCGATTCGCAATTCGTTCCTTCCAAACCTGTTCGATCACTTCCGCGCCCACAAGACCGTACATTCGAGGCCGTGGGGGCAGCAAACGCGTATCGACATCTTCAAAGCTCATCTCTGGTTCGTTTCCGTTCCAAGTGCAAATGGTCGACTTAAGAAACTTCCTGTTGTTCAATTCGAAGGCATCGCACCAACCCTCGGCCTCTTTTCGTTTCGCAGCAGGATCGGTCGCACTCAAACTCGGCATCGTGAAGGCGGGCTTGTAATGAGCTCCGCGGCTTTCGTCGCGATGCAATGCACCCTTCAGAATGCACTTGGCAGACGGGAGCATATCTTGGACCGCTTTGGTAAACATAACGTTCTGGTTTGTCCAATT
>JAIPFP010000300.1 GCA_021736575.1 Pirellula sp.
AAGAACAAGTCGCCGTTGTGTCCAACGCCGAACAGATTTCGCAGATGATCAAGGAGAATGCGAAGGTTCGCATCGGTCCAAAATTATTGTCCTATGGGAATCGCATCGTCCGAGCCACTCGCAATTGGCCAACCTTTCATATGGGGGCTTCTCCACGAGCGGGCTTGTCGATCGTTCAAGGGGCCCGAACTTTGGCTGCGTTTCGAGGACGTGACTTTGCGGTACCTGATGATGTGGCGGAACTTGCATTGCCCGCGCTGAGGCATCGCGTCGTCATGTCGGCCGAGGCCGAGGTCGAAGGTCTAAAAGTCGATCAAGAATTAACGTCGCTTTTGCGAAGTATCGAAGTACCACGAAGCTAAGCCATGTCCATTTACGATTCCGTTGGGACATATCTTTTTTGGGCACCGTGGATCGGGCTGATCGTGTTGGCCACTCCGTTGCTCATACTGGCATTTGGGTGGCGGATTTTCCCAACGACACGGTGGCTTTGGCTATTGTTGCCTTTATGCCTGCTCAGCCTCTTCATTCTGGCGACACCGCTCTTTATCTACTTCATGGTGGTTTTTGATCTTGTTGCTCTTTCGGTTGTTGTTTTGGATCTATTGACGATCACCGGTCCAAGCGGATTGAGCGTCGAACGGCACATGCTGCGCAGCGCATCGCTCGGTGGCACGCACGAGGTCACACTCAGTGTAGACAATCGCAGCACGAAGACTCAAATCATCGAGATTCGTGACGATCTGCCTAAAGGCTTGCTTGCGGATCCGGAGTCGCAATCGATCGTATTGAAACCTCGCAAACATGCGGGCTTGGACTACCAAATTCGCCCGACACGCCGAGGTTCTTTTTCGTTCGAATTCATCTACCTTCGACTTAGCAGTCGACTCGGTCTATGGAACCGCGTGGTCCGACGAAGTTGCCCAGGTGAGTTGCTTGTCTATCCCGACATGAAACAAATCGCCGAGTATGCATTGCTTGCACGCACCAATCGGTTGAGCTTGATCGGAATTCGAAAAACGCGCAAGGCAGGTCAAGATAATAATTTCGAACGATTGAGAGACTATTCGCAGGACGACAATTACAAACACATCGATTGGCGCTCAACCGCCCGTCGAAACAAACTCACAGTCAAACAGTTTCAAACGGACCAAAGTCAACGGCTTGTTTTCATGCTTGATTGCGGCAGATTAATGACAAACGAATACAGGGGTTTAAGCTTGTTGGACTATGCCCTCAATTCCGTGTTGATGCTGAGCTATGTCGCGTTGCAACAAGGTGACTCGGTTGGGATGCTTTGTTTCTCCGATAAGATCGAATCGTACGTGCCGATGCGTGGTGGGCTTTCGCAAATGAACCGACTGCTTCACGCCGGTTTTAATCGTTTCCCATCCTTGAACCAAACAAATTATGGCGAAGCGTTTTTGCATTTCTCCAAAAACTGTCGTCGTCGCTCGATGGTTGTGCTAATCACGAATGTCATCGATGACGTATCGGCGGCTCAAGTGACGGGTTACCTTAAAACTCTGCAAGCGAAGCACCTGCCAGTGCTTGCATTGCTTCGAGACCGATCGGTGTTCGACTCGGCGGACAATCCGGACATGGACGAATCGATTTTGTATCGAAGTGCCGCTGCCGCTCAACTTTTGATATGGCGAAACGATGTCATTCGTCGCCTGGAAAATTGCGGTGTCTTGAGCGTGGATGCGTTTCCGGACGCACTTACTTCGCCACTGATCAACCGCTACTTGCAGGCCAAAGCAAAGCACATGATGTAGTCTTTGAGGTTGGTCGCATCCGTGGAACTGCTGCCTTTTGCGAAGTTACGTCTTCGATTTGATTGTGCTCACAAACTTGCCGTCGTTGAGTATCGTTTGAATCTCTTGCCCAAGGCGCAATTGTTTCACGCTTGAAATGACCGCGCCCGTGGTCGCGTCCATCGTCACGGAATAGCCTCGTGCAAGCGTTTTAAGTGGGCTGATTGCGTCAAGGACGCTCGCGAGGCGCTCTAGCCGCTCGGCTCGCGTTTGGATGGAAGCATCCATCGCGTGATCCAACGCTTCATGAAGATCGTCCAGTCGTTGCATTGGTGTTTCGAGCGATCGCTCGGGCGAGGCAAAGACGGGCCGGCTGATAACGGACCGCAGTCGCATTTCTGCTTGGCTTATTCGATGCATCATCAGCGTATCGATTCGTTGGCGAATTCCTGACAAAACATCGACGATTTCATCTCGGCTTGGCGCGACTCGCTCGGCTGCCTCGGATGGAGTCAATGCACGCACGTCTGCGGCCAAGTCGCTGAGCGTAACATCGATCTCATGCCCCACGGCCGATATCGTCGGCAACGGGCAAGCGACGATCGCTCGGACAACGACTTCTTCGTTGAAGCACCATAGGTCCTCTAGCGATCCTCCCCCTCGTCCCACGACCAGGACATCCAACGCGGGTCTGATTTGTGCTGCGACCCGTATCCCTTCAGCAATTTCCTTTGCCGCTCCTTCGCCTTGGACGCGCGATGGGATGATGAGCACGCTTGCGCCCGGCCAACGCCGTTTGAGAACCTCGGTGAAGTCATGAATGGCAGCTCCGCTTGGGCTGGTAACGAAACCAATACGCGTTGGGAATTCCGGAAGGGGTTTCTTGCGTTCCGCAGAGAAAAGACCTTCCTGTTCGAGCTTGGCGTGAAGTCGGCGGAAAGCGGCTTGAAGTGCCCCTAGTCCTTGCTGCTCCATGCGGTTGATGATGACTTGGTAAGTGCCTCGAGGGCCGTACACGTCGATCCGCCCTTGGACGAGAACCGCCATCCCCTCTCGCAAGTCCATTCCGAGGCGTTCCAAGGTGGATCGCCAAAGTACGGCCGAGACCTGGCTGGTCGCGTCCTTGAGCGTTAAGTAGACGTGTCCGGACGCAGATTGATTTAAGTTTCCAATTTCGGCGGCCAGCCAAAACATCGGAACAGATTCATCGATGGCGCGTTTGACCCATGCGTTGAGTTGCCCGACGCTCAGTGGACCCGCCGAGCTTGCACCGGGCTTAGGCTTAGCAGGGGGCGTCGGCTTAGCAGGGGGCTTAGGCTTGGTAGAGGGCGTCGGCTTGGTAGGGGGCTCGCCGCTTCGTTTTGCATTGATCTCGACCGAGTCTTTCTTTGGTTTGTCGTCAAAGAAAGCATCTGCATCGTCGCTCCATAAGAAACCGGTCACGATGAAATGGCTCCTTGCGGTACTGGATAGAAAGCACGTTCGCCCACCCGGAGCGACCCATCGGTCGCCCACGTTTCCGATTCGAGGGTGACCGCATGAAGCACTTCCTCGGCATGACGGCGATACTCTTCAATCTCAATTTTGCTCAGCTTGCGAGGGACATGAATGGCGGGACCAAGAACGATCCTGGCGCGCGAACTGGGTCTAGGAATTGCAAATTTATCCCAAGAGCGGCTATTTCGCCACGGTCGATCAAACCCGCATCCAAGCGGTACGATCGGTATCCCGAGCAAGCCAGCGATGTAAATACATCCACTCGACAATTCCCTTCGTGGTCCTCGTGGCCCATCGGGTGTGATGACTAGGCTTGTGTTTTTGAATTCGCGCGTGATTTGCAAGATTGCTTTGGCACCGCCCCGCGACGTCGAACCGCGAACCGTCTTGAAGCCGAACTGCGAGATCATTTCCGACAGCCAGTTTGCGTCGCGGTGTTGGCTCAACAGCATCGTCACATCGCACCCTCGGCGATTGCAAGGAGGCAGAGCGAGGTACTCATGCCACACAACGTAAATGGCTGGCCCCTGAAAACCGGCCATGGCCGGGTCCATGTCGGGTTGATAGCAAGCGATGCGAGCATCGAGAGTCCGCATCCATGCGCGAATACCGAATGCGAGTAAGGTTCCGCCCCAACGCATCGTTGTTTTTTGCAATTCGAGCTTTGGCAGGCCGAACATTGGGAGTTGCACTACGATTCCAGAGGCCAAAGCCCCGAGAAAACTTCTGTCGCTGGCCCCGTCATGAATACATGATTGCTGGCTTCATCCCAACGCAAACGCAATTGCCCACCCAGCAAATTGTTTAAAATTTGGCGGTCGGTGTGGCCGGTCAGGACACCCGCGACGCACACGGCGCTCGCTCCTGTCCCGCATGCCCAAGTCTCACCTGATCCACGTTCCCAAGTCCGTTGACGGACTTCTCCGCGAGCCAACACCTCAACAAACTCGACGTTTGTTTTCTTGGGAAAGCGATCATCGCGTTCGATCAATGGGCCAATTCCAAGCACCAGATCGTCGGTCGCCTCGGAAACAAAGATGACGCAATGTGGATTACCCATCGAGACACAGGTTGCGAAGAGTTTTTGGCCTCGATACTCGATGGGGTAATTCACGATCGGGTCCGTTGGCTTTGAACCGAGAGTGGTGGGTATTTCGGCTGCTGCCAAGCGTGGTTCCCCCATATCGACCCGTACTTGCGATACGAGATCTGCATGGAGTGTCAAGTCGAGCGAAAGGACGCCGGCTCCTGTTTCGATCGTGAGTGACTCTTTCTTGCAAATACCATGGTCATAAACATACTTGGCAACACATCGGATACCGTTGCCACACATTTCCGATTCGCTGCCATCGGCATTGAACATGCGCATTCGCGCATCTGCTTTTTCGCTAGGAAGTATGGCGATAAGTCCGTCACCGCCGATACCAAAACGTCGATCGGAAACTTGAACCGCCAGAGCGCTCAAGTCTGTGGGTAATGTTTGATCGAAACCGCTGAAATAGACGTAGTCATTACCGGCTCCGTGCATTTTGGTAAATCGAAGAGACTGTGCCATATGGAATGCTCTCGGGGAAGAGTCAATTAATTTGGTAATCGGAAATCCGGATCCGAGATTCCGCGAATAAGTTCAGATAGACGGCTATAAAGTTGCAGGATCAATTGCCAAGTGGCAATATCAACGTTAATCGTAGGGCGTTTTTCGTTTATGTTCACCCCGTTGACAACTTCACCGATTCGATCATGAAAATACTCAAAGAGTTCGGCGAGCTGCGCCGCTTGGCTAGGGCTCAGCCGCTCGGGCAATTCGGGCGGCTTGTTTAGCTCACGAAGCGCTCGAATGGATTCTACAAGTCCAGGATCTAAATCGAAATCCCCGCTGTCGGTTTTGCTGAGGAGCTTGCCTTCTTCGACAGCGGTCAGGCCTTCGTTGACTCGTGCGTTGGTCTGCTCAGAAGTCCCAAAGAGCAGCAAGCTTCGGCCTACGGCAATGATGTCGCCAAAACGCAAAATCCTTAGTTGGCAGTCTTGGCCATTCACGCGAGTGCCGTTGGTGCTCTCCAGATCGGTTAGCACCAAGTGATCGTTATCTTCTTGGATTTTGCAATGAAACCGGCTGATTCGTTCATCGTTAAGTTGAATCGTGTTTCCTTCTTCACGACCGATGGAAATCGGGGTCTTGAGTTCAGAGTAGATACGTCCACGATCAGCTCCTTGGACTACGCGGAGCGTCAGTCTGCACATTGCTACCTCTGGTTCGTCACGATTCAACTAGAAAAGCCGGTCAACTAGAAAAGCCGGGGGACAAATAGGAAACATGTTCTCCGAGTGCTTTGTTACTGCTTAATTTTAGAGTAGTGGATCTTATTAAAGATCCTGAATCTGTGGGATCTTTAACAAGATCCACACCATCCAACCTTAATTCTTAGCTGTCACAAAGCACTAACCTATCCGCGACTATGCCTCAAGTCCGATGTCTTCCAAAACCAATGGAGAAGTCGACTCAATAATCATATCAGGTCGACGGGTGAAGGTCGGTAGACCTGCACCGGCCAAGACATTGTCAAGCGAATCTTGGCTTTTGGCGACGATGGAGTCTCGCGTCATTCCGCCAAAATTGCTCGCATGCCCAAAGGCTGTGATCGGCCCTTCGTAGCCAGCTTTGCTAAGGATCGAAACGATTCGCACATTGTCGATAACGCCGCTCGTTCCAGCCAACAATCGCATTTTGAGGCTCGCATCTTCAATCGTTGGAATCGTTTCCGTATCCGCGAGTCGCAGGGCTGCTATCCTGTTTCCCGGAATAGTAGCGAGTTGCTCAAACGTACCGCCACCGACGGTCCAGTTGAAAGAGTCGATGACAAGTCCGACGCTTGGGTTCGTACAAGCCTTGAAAAAAGCCAGAAAGCCGTCAACATCTTGAATGAATTTGAATTGTCGATTTTCGCGGTTTTCCAAAGCGGTCGAGAAATAAAGGCCGAGCATTACTTTGTTTTTTGCAAAAATCTCGGCAATCGCGTCGACTCGCTTTCTCAAGACATCAAAAAATTCATGAAATGGCAATCGATCGGTTGCTGCGGGGAGTCGCAAAAATCCAGCTCGTGCACCCGTTTTCCCGGCGATTTCAAGGGTCTGATGAAGGGTAGCAAGTTCCTTTGCAAAGGTTTCGTCGTCCGCATCCAAGTCGATCGGTGTCTCGAAGCCACTGACCTTCATCTTGGCGCTGAGAAGGTACCTTGCCGCCTTTTCAAATTCACTGCGTTGAGTTCGCTTGACGAGGTCAACAATATCGATGTCCAACCCGCTAAAGCCATAGGTCATTGCCAATTCGATCAGTTCGCTTTGTCGTCCGGAAACACCCAATACCGTCGCGTTCAAATTCTTGTACATTCAACCAATCTCCAAAATAAAACGGGTATGCGTCGGACGATGGAATCGACCGTACAGACATACAAAAAACATTTCCATCGGGCCAAACAGTCCTTCATGGCCCTGTTGAGAGGGCTCCCAACGAGCTCTCATGGGGCGAAAATCACCTCGCGGATCGATCAAGAAACAACTGTCGTAGCTGGACTCGTCAGAGTTCAGTCTTGGCTGTGCTTGCTCCGAAGTCTGACGACTCCGGCCACAAAACAGGACATTTATTGATCGAACGATCCCAAATTGAGAGGTCCATTCGCATTACGAAGAGTATGGCAGAAAACAGATTGCCTTCCAAGTCGAAACGAGGGAAAGGGCATTCCACCGCACCGAGACACAAACCCCTAGTACGCGTTCCCTTCCGACGATAAATGCGTTATTCTCAGGGAATGTCAAAACCTGCCCCTTCTCAGAGATGCCCTTCATGTGAGCGAATTTTTGCCGCAGACATACGCGGTGAATGGATGCCTTTTTGTTCGGAACGGTGCAAGCTCGCTGATTTGTATCTTTGGATGAGCGAATCGATCGGTATTCCTACTGGTAGTTCCGAGGAGGAAGACGATGCGGAGCCGGAACCCCCACCGGTTCGAAAGCAATGG
>JAIPFP010000301.1 GCA_021736575.1 Pirellula sp.
GGCCCATTTTTGCGATGCAATGCCGCTGCTTACCGGTGGCTTTCGGAATTGTTTGGATTGCAAAAATGCGTTTCGATCGCCGCAATACAACGAACCTCCAAATGGACCAAGGGCTGCCATGGATGGTGCGAATTTGGATTTGTGCCAAAGCCATGGCAGCCCCATTTTTGGTTGCATCGGTCGTCAGTTTCTTTGTGGCATTTGCGGATTTATCGAGCTATTTGTTGGTTCAACCACCAGGCGTAACGACGGTGGCGATGCGAATGTTTGATCTGCTTCACTATGGGACCAAGAATCAAGAATCAGGCCTCGCACTGGTTTTGGTAGCGTTTGGAGTGATTTCTTCGTTTGTCTTGTTGCGCAGAATTGAGTTTGAGTCTTGACGCGAGTTCACTCATTTTGATATAGCAAGACGGTTTTTCAATGCGCAAACCAAACTCAAACGGATCGACCCATGCAAGGATTCAGATCAACGGATCGGGTTCCCGAATTCCGCCGTTGCTCTATTGCATGCCTTCTGGCTGTTGCCGCTAGCTTATCTCTGGGTTGCACTGGGCCGCTCAAGGATCCGAACTCCCAAAGCCTACTCGTCCAGGCACGCGACAAACTCTTGCCCAAAACCGATACGTCCGAGCGGCTATGGCGACCGGACCTTGCCATCAAGCCCTTCGCGGAATTTCAAGACGAAGACATATTGATCATGCATGTTCGGAACTGTCGCTATCGAACCGAAACCGACTACGACGTACGTCACTACGACATGCGGTTTCCGCTAGCAGATGTTCGCACGTTGGACTTTTTGATTGTCCCTTTTACGAACAACACATTATTAGCCCATACCATGTTCAGCTTTGGCCTGAAGGATGGGCGTCATTTTATCATCTCGGTAGAAGCAAGACTTGACGAGGGGGAATCCTATTCCCCTGTTCGAGGCATCACAAGCAAATTTGAGTTGATGTATGTTATTGGCGATGAACGCGACTTGATACCGCTCAGGACGGATGTTCGCAAAGTCGACGTGTTCCTCTACCCAGGTCGAGCGACGCCGGACCAAGTCCAAGATTTACTCGTCGACATGCTGGAGCGGGCGAACAAGTTACAGCGAGTGCCGGAGTACTACGATACGATTAACAACAACTGCACAACGAATCTGGTTAACCACATCAATAAATTGCGGCCTGGCCGAATTCCAAAGGATGTTCGTGTTCTGCTGCCTGGCCATTCGGACAAATTGGCGTATGATCTTGGTTTACTGGACGTCAGCGAGCCGTTTGAAATTGCCAGAAACAACGCACGCATTACGTCGCGAGCTCAGATATTCCGAGACAGTCCGGACTTTTCTGCACGAATCCGAGGAAATTGAAAGGATTGAATAGTAGATCCATTCCATGTTAGAGCCATCCAACCACGATCCGCTCGAATCGCAGAACAAGACTGCGTATGATCGAATGGCTCGATCGGGACATGTACTCGCAACGGTGGCGACGCCCGACGAATTACGTCGACCGCTTGAAACCATCGACGCTTCAGGATGGCTCGGTGGATCGATTCGAGGCTGGCATGTGTTGTGCCTAGCCGCTGGCGGCGGACGGCACAGCGCTTTGTACCATGCCGCTGGAGCGATTGTGACTGTGGTTGACATCAGCCCTGGCATGTTGGAACTAGATCGACAAATTTCTTTGGAGCTCAAGTTCAACGTGCGATTGATTCAGTGTTCGATGGTGGACATGTCCATGTTGCAAGATGACGAGTTTGATTTGGTCGTCCATCCGGTTAGCACTTGTTATGTCGCGGACGTTGTTCCCGTGTTTGCCGAAGTTGCGCGCGTGTTGAAACCCAACGGGCTCTACATTTCACAACACAAACAACCGACCAACCTCCAAACTTCACTGAACGTTCGCGACGGCAAATACGTCATCGATACCGAAATCGGGCATGCTGCCATCCCTGCAAAAGCAGACTCGCTTAACCCGTTGCGGGAACCGAGCACTCTTGAGATTGCGCATAGCCTTGAGTCTCTCTTGGGCGGCATATGCCGGAACGGCATGGTGATTGAAGATATCGTCGAACCCAATCATGCGAACCGGCTTGCGCTATCCGATACAATGGGGCACCGCAGCAGATTTGTCTCGCCCTATCTGCGAATCAAAGCTCGCAAGAAAGGCGTCGCCTCAACTCGCAATAGCTCCCTCATTCTACCCAAGTAGTTTCAAATGCAACCTGACTATGATTCACCGATGGAAGCCGAGTGCAAATACCGGGTCGAGAGTATCGACGAGACCCGTCGCGCGATCGTTGAATTGAAGGCAAACTTCATCGGTCACGAGCAACATTGCGACACTTACTTGCGCCACCCCTCTCGCAATTTTCGCGACACCGACGAGGCGCTTCGGATTCGTGAAATCGACGGCAAACCATTTGTAACCTACAAAGGACCGAGGCTCGCCGGACCGATGAAAATTCGCCCTGAGATCGAGCTCCCGTTGGTTTCGAATACAGTGGATGACTGGATGAAGATCTGGGGACACCTTGGGTTTAACATTGCGTTAGCCGTCAGGAAATCGAGAGACGTTTATCAATTAGCGATGAAAACTGGCAGTGTCACGATTACGTTGGATCATGTCGAATCGTTGGGTGATTTCGTAGAAATCGAACGCATTGTGAGAAATCAAGAAGAGATCGAATCGGCACGGCGGGACATTCAGGATGTTGCCAAAAGGCTGAGACTCTCGAAAATCGAATCTCGCAGCTATCTCGGAATGCTACTCGAACGAGGATAACCGATTCTTCGCGAATCCGAAACCGAAGCGTTCAAAGCCATTAGCCGGTGGTTGAGCAACGGTAGGCGTGGGTTTGCGGCCAAGTTTCCACGCATGCGGGCTTGGTCACGTCACTGGGTGATGAATGCTTGAGCCCAGATTGCATCCGTCTGGTCGAGCGGTGGTTCGGGGAACGATTCGTACAAGTAGTCTTCATAACCGGCCGCGTCGTAGACTCGATCTAAGAGCGCTTTCAGGTCAAGTTTCGCGTCGGCGAAGTCTCCTTTTAATGGGACAGGAATGACTGGCAATTCATCTCGAAGCCCGATCGGCCAAGCTTCTACTTTGGGCGCATTCGCTTTTCGAAAAACCGTAACGCAATAGTCACACGCCGGTAGATCGTTGATGGGCAGTCGGGGCCCTCCTCGCAATAGATCAATCTCAACAATCGACGCGGAGCTAAACATCATCGTGGCTCGCTTCAACAGATATTGTTCACGATCTGGGCCGTACCGCTTGTTGCTCGGACTGAGCACCTCGATCATGGTAACCAATTGGCGGTCCAGCCGATCGCGGATCTCGATAACTGCATGCCGTTCGATTTCAACATCGGGAATTGTTGCAAGGATCGACTTGACTTGATTCAGCGCTGGATCGATGGTTGTGACAGATGACTCGTGGGCTGGCGAAGCTTCGAAGAGAGCGATATCGGGTTTTCCGAGGAACTTGCGTCGCTCATTGGACGATGGTTCATGAATGAAAACGCGTTCTTCAAGTTTGACCAAGAAATTGGGGCGCACCTGGGTTGCCAATGATTCGCGAATTTGCGTCGCGAACGCCATATGAAAATCCTCCCAAACAGACGGCTGTTCTAGATAAGGGTTCATCCCGGGAAAAGGCGAGGGCATAATACAGTCCACAAGTTAGAGCACGATTGCGTCGACCGTTCCATTGTAACTTATGCGAGGGCAACGAACCGCGTGCAAAACCGCGATGTTTGGGCTTGCCCCGGTGCGATGAGCGCCGGCCTCGACTAGCCATAAAGCATAACAAATCCCCAGGGCAAGCCTGGGGTATTTCAAATCCCGACAGCCTTGCGGGCTGTTGATTTAATGGTACGACGGACTTCCTAGTCCGTCGAATTCCCAATTGACGGACTTGGAAGTCCGTCGTACCGTCCTTACAAAACATAAAAAAACCCCAGGGCAAGCCTGGGGTGATTCGAGTCTCGCCGGCCTTGTGCGGCGGCGAGTGTGATGATCGATGCCTAATCGTCAAGCAAAAAACTAAGCTCGAGCTGCCAATTGCTTTTTGCGTTCCGTAATAATATCGTCTTGCAAACTGCGTGGGACAGGAGCGTACTTCGCGAGTTCCATCGAGAAAGTTCCTTGTCCTTTGGTCATGCTACGCAAATCCGTGGCATATCCGAAGGTGTTCGCCAAGGGGACTTCAGCGCTGATGTACGACACACGATCGCGGGCGTCGGTTTGAGTTACCAAACCGCGTCGCGAGATGATGTCGCCGACCACGGAACCCTGATCGTTCTCGGGGCACTCGACATCGCACTTCATGATCGGCTCAAGCAACATTGGGTTCGCTTCACGCATGGTTTCGCGGAAGCAATCGCAGGCTGCGATGTAAAACGCTCGCTCGCTGGAGTCCACATCGTGGTAGCTACCGTCCTCCAATTCAATTCTGACACCCACCACCGGAAAATCTGCCAGCGGACCCCTTGGGAGCGAATCGCGAAAGCCCTTTTCAACAGGTGGAATAAACTGTTTGGGAATACGACCACCCGTGACGTTATCTTCGAATTCGAACGTCTTTTCCCCGTCTGGATCCAACGGAATCAACTTACCCACGATGTGAGCATATTGTCCCGAACCACCGGTTTGCTTGCGGTGTTTGTAGTTGAAATCGCGAGCCTGACCTGGTGCTTCGCGATAGCTAACCTTGGGTGCACCCACGTTGACTTCGACTTTGTATTCGCGTCTCATTCGCTCGACATAGATTTCCAAGTGCAATTCACCCATACCGCAAATGATCGTCTCTCGTGTTTCCTCGTCGTTGTAGACTTGGAACGTTGGATCTTCTTTGCGGAACCGGTTGAGCGCCTTGCTCATCTTGTCTTCGTCCGCTCGAGTCGCTGGCGTAACAGCAACCTTGATTACGGGGGAGGGGACGAACATGGTTTCTAGCGTACAGTAGTCGCGTGTTTCGCTGTAGGTTTCACCGCTAGCGCAATCGATGCCCATGATCGCAACGATATCGCCGGGCTCTGCCGAATCGACTTCTTCCCGTTTGTCCGCGTGCATTCGGACAATTCGGCTGAATCGCTCTTTCTTGCTCGTGCGTTGGTTGATGTAGATTTCGCCCTTTTTGATGGAGCCTTGGTAGATCCGCATAAAGGTGAGCTGTCCGAACGGATCTTCTACAATTTTGAAGGACATTCCGACGAACGGAAGTTTTGGATCTGGTTTCAGTTCGACTTTGATCGATTCATCGCCGACTTTTCGTGCCTTGATTTCGCGTTGTTGCGGGTTGGGCAAGTACTTCAAAACAGCGTCCAACAGCAGTTGAACCCCCTTATTCTTGTAAGCGCTGCCACAGAAAACAGGAGTCATGCGCAATTGCTGAGTTGCATCGCAGCAGACCTTGTGAATCAATTCGGTTGGCACGTCTTCTTCGCTCAGCACCAATTCCATCATCTCGTCGCTATACATCGACAACGATTCAAGCATCTTGCGACGCATCTCTTGCGACAGTTCGAGAAGATCGGCCGGAATCTCTTCTTCGCGAACGATTTCGCCGTCGTGACCATCGAAGTAGTAAGCCTTCATCAAAACCAAGTCGATCACGCCAGCGAAGGTTTCGCCAGCACCGATCGGGATTTGCATCATGATCGCATCGGCATTGAGCTTGTCGCGAACTTGCTGAGTCACGCGAAATGCATCCGCGCCTGTTCGGTCCATCTTGTTGATGAATGCAAGACGAGGGACTCCGTATCGTCGCATTTGACGGTCTACGGTTAGGGATTGGCTTTGAACGCCACCCACGGAACACAGAACCAAAACCGCACCATCGAGGACGCGGAGCGAACGCTCAACTTCGATTGTGAAGTCCACGTGGCCAGGCGTGTCGATCAAATTGATAATGTGATCTTTCCATTGCAACTGAGTCGCAGCACTGGTGATCGTGATGCCTCGCTCCTTCTCAAGTTCCATATAATCCATCGTCGCGCCATCGCCACCACCCTTGACTTCTTCAATTTTGTGGATTCGACCTGCGTAGAACAGAACTCGCTCGCTGAGTGTAGTTTTTCCCGAGTCAATGTGAGCACTGATGCCAATATTGCGTAGTTTGGTAAGGTCCATACTCCACCCAGCTTAATGCGTTTTGGTATTGCCAAAACGCTACAAAAAAGGAAACGAAAAACGCCTCATCGCGGGAAGTTGCCATCTGGGGCACTCGGCGACTAAGCTGAAAAAACACATTAATCAGCGCGAAAGTGTACTAATATCACACGATTATGAAAGGCCAAAATGACCTAAGGTTCACTCCTGATCCGTCCAGAATCGCAAGCTATCGCATTAAAACGCTCTGCTTGTGGGCAGTTAGGCCTTCTTTGTCCGCCAAGACGGCAACGTGGGGAGCGATCTCACGCAATGCTTGTTGGTCAAATTCGATCAGGCTACTCGATCGTAAAAAGTGGTTCGAAGAAAGCCCGGAAGCCCAACGAGCCGTCCCACCTGTCGGCAAAACATGCGATGGCCCCGCCGCATAATCCCCCAAGGCGACCGGCGAAAAATGCCCTAAAAAGGTTGCTCCGCTGTTTCGGATCTTGTCCAAAAGACGACGCGGTGCATCGATTGCAATCTGCAAGTGCTCAGGCGCAATCATGCTCGTTACTTCGCACGCTTGATCCTCATCTCTGCATAAAATCATCGCGCCAAACTCGTTGAGCGATGCGAGCGTCAAATCGCAGCGTTCTAGTTTCGCGAGTTGATCCAATAGTGATTTCTGGATGCGATCGAGCATGTCTGCATCCCAACTAATGACGATGCTCGCGCCCGGCGAGTGCTCTGCTTGGGCGAGCATATCCGAGGCAGCAAAATCGGGATTCGTCGATCTGTCTGCAATCACCACGACTTCGCTCGGGCCCGCGATCGAGTCGATGTCGACTTCCCCGTAGACAAATCGCTTCGCCAGAGCAACAAATAAATTCCCTGGCCCAACGATTTTATCTACCGCTGGAATCTCTCGGATACCGTACGCCAACGATGCCACCGCTTGGGCACCGCCGACCGCATATATTTCGTTGATCCCAAGCTCATGGCAAACGGCGAGCATATCTGGATTGTATGCACCCAACGAGGTTGGCGGAGCAACAATCGCGATCTCTTGAACACCGGCACACTGAGCAGGAATCGCAGTCATCAATACCGTGGAGGGATATGCTGCGGCCCCGCCTGGAACGCAAATACCAACTCGACGCAATGGCGAA
>JAIPFP010000302.1 GCA_021736575.1 Pirellula sp.
TAGGGTCATCGTCCCCCAGCGGGAATCTGGGGCGAAATACGATCCCGTTGACGGTTGTGTCGCCAGATCAAAATGCCGAGGACACTGCCATCGGCCCATTTGATTTGGATTTCGTTGCGAAACATCCGGAACTTGAGTGGACGGCTCCAGATTTCCCTGAAAACAAGCCCTACTTCGCTTCCCCAAGCCAAACGTTGCTGGCTTTGTCCCGAAACGTCACTCTTCGCCATGAAGTCTGGGGGTTGGAGTTTTCTTTCAAGCCTGCACGCCTTATCGAGGTCGACATACCCGTTGCAAGCGGAGGAACTCAGAAAAAAGTAGTTTGGTATTTGCTTTACAAGGTTCGCTATACCGGCCAGGATTTGGCGCCGAAAGTGGAAAACGAGGGCGAAATCCCGGAGTTTCCTTCAAAAGTAAATTTCGAGTCGGTACGTTTCTTGCCGTATTTTGTACTCGTTAGCAAAGAGCGAAAGCTGAGCATGGACGCTCAAATCTTGCCTGCCGCGAAGTCCGCCATCGCAGCCCGCGAGCGAGTCGGCAAGCCGATTTACGACCATATCGAGATTGGAAAACGCGACATTCCAATCAGTAGCCTTGACGCCGACAATTCATTTTGGGGAATTGCCACTTGGACCGATGTCGATCCACGTCTGGATTTTTTCGCAATCGACGTTCGCGGGTTGACCAACGCATATAGGATCCGAATCGACGAGTCGGGCAAGAAGAACTTCGACCGCAAGACGCTCAGAATCTATTTTTGGCGACCCGGGGATGTGATCGACGTCGCGAAAGATCGAATCTATCTCGGGCTACCTGCTTTGGAAAACCGCGCGAGAATGGACTACCTTCTCCAGCAGTTTAACCTGAAAGAACGACTTGATTACGAGTGGATTTATCGCTAAACTGCTTGCCCCGCGATCTGCGGAAGTTTTTAGTTTTTTGATAGTCTGACTCGGTACAGGTAGATTGCACAATGGCACACAAAAAAGGTCAGGGGTCCACGCGAAACGGTCGCGACTCCAATGCACAACGTCGCGGAGTCAAGAAATTTGGAGGTGAAAAAGTCATCTCTGGGAATATTCTGATTCGCCAAGTAGGCACCAAGTGGCATCCAGGCCGCAATGTGGGAATGGGCAAAGACTACACTATCTTCTCCCTCATCGAAGGCAATGTTTACTTCGACCGAGAAGGCCGTCGTATCAACGTCCGACCTACTGCTGAAGCTTTATCAGCGTAAGCACTCTCGATAATTCAACCAAGATTTGATTGCCTACCATGTTCGTCGACCGGGTCGAGATAGAAGCCATCGCAGGTCGAGGCGGCAACGGCTGCATGGCGTTTCGTCGAGAAAAGCACGTTCCGCGCGGCGGCCCGTGCGGCGGTGATGGCGGAAACGGCGGCAGTGTCATCGTACGCGCCAAATCGGGTGTGAACTCGCTGGTCGCTTTCGCTCATCAACGACATTGGCGAGCCGAATGTGGCTCGCCTGGCCTCGGTTCAAATTGCCATGGGAAAATGGGACAGGATCTTGTTCTCGATGTCCCGCCCGGAACTGTATTGCTCGACAAAGAATCCGGCATGATTTTAAGGGATTTAGTCAGCCACGGTGACGAAATCGTAGCAGCCCGCGGGGGTCGAGGTGGCTGGGGAAACTTCCATTTTAAATCATCGACAAATCAGGCACCGAGAGACACAACCATGGGCGGAATCGGCGAGCAACGCCGGTTGATTTTTGAGTTGAAAACAATTGCGGACGTTGGACTTATCGGAATGCCCAACGCTGGTAAGAGCACTCTTCTGAGCAGACTTTCTCGAGCCCGCCCCGAGATTGCCGACTATCCATTCACGACCAAGTTTCCTAATCTTGGCTTGGTATCGGTCGACCTGGATAGGAACTTTGTGTTGGCGGATATTCCCGGATTGATCGAAGGAGCAGCTCAGGGACTTGGGCTTGGCCATGATTTCTTGCGACACATCATGCGAGCAGGCATTCTTGTTCATTTGGTTGAGCCGATGCCGATGGATCAAACCGATCCGATCGAAAACTATCATACCATTCGAAAAGAACTTGGGGATTACAGCAGCGATCTTGCCGAACGGCCTGAGATTCTGGCAATCACCAAAGCAGAGCTTCCTGACGCCAAAATGATCCATCAAATGATGTGCGAAAATCTCGGACGCAGCGATGTGTTTCTTATCAGCGCAGTAACGGGCTTAGGCCTCAATCAACTCGTGACCAAGATTGCATCTTTGCTTGCTGAGCAAAATCATGCGGAGCTTGCCGCTGTCAAATAATGATTTTGGTCGACATTGGTAATAGCGGCTTACGTGCAACCCAGGTTACAGATCAAGAACTGTTTACCGACCAAATTGTTTACAGATTATCCTGGTCCGCAGCCCTCGCGACGCACCGCAATCCGACTCCAGAACAAGAGTCTGCACCGAACCAACTCTGGTGTGAGCTTCGAGATCATAGAGCATTTGACTGGCTGGTCTCGCAATTCAACGCGAGCCCTAACGAGAGCTGGCTCATTTCTTGCGTACAACGAACGGCCCTCGAAGAGTTAAACCGAAGTTTGGTGAAGCACGGATTTCGGGACATGACCAAGGTTGTGGTCCATTCGGATTTATCCATGAAACTGGACGTCGATGAGCCGGCTAAAACAGGTATCGATCGACTGTTGGCGGCTTGGGCAGCGTATGCTTATACCTCAGAGCAAAACCAACCCAACGGCCCGATCCCCAACGGCCCGATCCCCAACGGCCCGATCCCCAACGGCCCGATCCCCAACGGCCCGATCATCGTGATTCAAGCGGGTACCGCTGTCACGGTCGACTTCGTCGATAGTGAAGGCGTGTTCTGCGGTGGTGCGATCATGCCTGGGTTAGGTTTATCCCTGCAACTGTTGGCCGCAGGAACGGACCAGTTGCCCTGGCTGGGCAATCATTTTGTGAATATTTTGCCCGAGTTGCCTGGCAAAAATACCGTTCAAGCGATTTCGGCGGGAGTCAATGCAGCATTGGTCGGGGGGGCATCGCATCTTGTGCAACGCTATCGAAATCAGAGTCCAAACGGACCTAATGTAAAAGTGGTTGTTACAGGAGGAGATGGTAGTCTATTGCTCCCGCACATTGTCAAACCAGCCGAGTTTGTCGAGCATTTAGTGCTAAGAGGTTTATGCATGTTGAGGAGCAGGGAGACTTGCTAAGGCTGGGATTGATAGCCAGGTTGAAAGGAACGAGACGTCCACTCCAAAGACTCAAATGTCGCTTCATGCAGTCGAGTCGCTTCCAGTAAAGGCCGACTCTTCCATGCGGCAGTGGTTTCGAGACCTCGCTCATCGCCGACGACGTCGGCGTCCGAATCCAGTGGAATATAATGAGAAAAACCATTGCTCATTTTGAGCGAGAAATAGTTGGCTAACGATAAATCGTCATACGTGTTATCCATGCCCCTCAGATCGATCCATTTCGCCAGCTTCTTGCCTTCTTCCGACTGATCCCAAAGGTTCCAATCTTGACAATCGACTGCATTCCATTCGATCAGCGATTTGCAACCCGTGAATACACATTCATTCGCGATTCGAACGGTTGGGATCGGGTATGGTTGCAAGTTGGACAGGTTGCATCGCATCCAAGATCGCAAAACGCAGGCTGTTACGTTGCGCATATCGATCCGCAGTGGAACACCTGACCGGCTCGCGACTCGGCTACCATTCGCTTCGATCATCGATCCCGCGATCGCCATCCATCCATTTTCCAGTTCAACTTCGGTTCGTACCGGCGACTTCAATCGCAACCAATCACATTGGCCTCGTACGAAAAAATCGCTTCCGCCGATACGGGCTGCTAGTCGCTGCGATTTAACACTTGTACCTTCTCGCACAGCATCTTGTGTTGATTCCTCCACGAGGAACACGGATGGCAACGAAGCCCCCATCGACATAAACGTCGGTTCAAATGTCGACCCGCTAAATGGAACAAGAACATCCTGTACGGTTACAGAGCTATTCTTGCATTGCAGCCATGCGCCCGCATTTATGGAGAACAGCGCTCGCCGTCGTGACATTGCGTTGACTCGCCACACAATATCGACATTCTGAAGCACAACTTGATCGTGGACGCATTCGAAACACGCTGTTGAATCGATTCGTTCTGTGGACAACTCCGAACCATCAACGATCCACTTGCACCGTTGACCGCTCTCCGCCTGGATCGTTAGATTGGATTGGAAGCGAACTGTTCCTCTTAATGCACTCAAAGATGTGGTCACGATTGGAGAATGGATCACGATACGCTTGATCTGAGGCTGGTTCATGGCAAGCTCCAGAGCTTGGTCAATCGTTCGGACAACCGTTTGGCTTTTTTCTCTTTCTAACGTTGCGTTGGTAGTGACCGTTATCGTATCTTCCTCTGCCAAACCTGCCGACGACGCCTTCGAGTCGGACCTGGTTGGCAGGATGTTGGCTTGGCTTCCGGGCTCCGTGGTCTGCGTTGATTTGTCTGAGAGCAGGGGTGGAATGATTCCGCCAGCGTTGGGTTCTTTGGCCGAGGCAGCGTTGTCCGCATCGAGAATCACCTCGCGGGGAATAGGAAAGGCCGCGCTAATGCTGTGTAGCCACAACGCAATTCCAAATACGGCCACCATCGAAACGAGAATTGGCAGAGACGCCTCAAGCCAAGTACGTTGAGAAGTGGCCGGCAAAATTGCCGTATTGTCCGAAGACTTAGCCCAAACCAGTTCTTCCATATCGGCAAGAGTGCGTAGGTCTTGGATCAAGTCATTCGGCTCTTGATAGCGATCGCCTGGCTTTTTGGCCATCATTTTTCTCAAGATCGCGATCATCGAGTCGCTGATATCAGACCGAAAGAAACGTGGGTCTTCCGGTAATTTCGTTCCGTGCAATAGGAGTTTCTGTAAGGCTGTACCATCAGGAAATGGCGGTTGTCCGGTGAGCAAGAAATAAAGGGTACAACCGAGCGAATAAATATCGCTTCGAACATCTGCTCCGCGAGGATCATGCGCTTGCTCGGGAGAAATATAGTCGAATGTACCTAAGGTCACTCCGCTGGCAGTCAGATCGTTGGTCGACCTATCGAGTTCCGTGGTCCTCGCTAGTCCCATGTCGACGAGCTTGGCTTGCCCAGCTTGAGTGACCAAAATATTCGATGGCTTGATATCGCGGTGAACGACTTTGCGCTCGCTCGCATGCTGCAACGCTTCCGCAACTTGGCGAGTCAAACAAACTGCTTCATCGATGGAAAGCAAGCCTTGCTTTAATACGAGTTCACGAAGATTCGTCCCTTCGACAAACTCAAACACTATATAGCTCCACTCGTGCGTCTCGCCGACGTAGTAGACGCGTGCGATATTGGGATGGTCCAGTTTCGCCGCGCTTTGTGCTTCAAAGCGAAATCGTCGCATCGCCTCGGCACCACGGTCGCCAACCGGAACAACTTTGATAGCTACAACGCGATCAAGACGCAGATCGCGTCCGCGAAACACGGCTCCCATGCCACCGGTTCCTACCAATGATTCGATGAGAAAATGGTCCAGTTGTTGACCAATCAAGGACTCCGCCGTGTTTTGCACTCCGCTCCGATCAGGAACTTTCCCAACGCTGTCAGGCCGGTTGTCAACGTGGTCGGCCTGAGAAAGGCTGACATCGATTAATTCGCCTTGTCGGATGACTGTTTTCTCGGCGTCGGTTTTCTCGGCGTCGGTTTTCTCGGCGTCGGTTTTCTCGGACGCATTTCGCGCGTCATCCGGCACATCGCTAGGATGTGGCAACTTTTCGAACATGGAATCGGTTGAACCAGACTTCGACATGGAAAATTGAATTCGGACGCAGTAAAAAACCGAACCTATAGTGCTTTGTAACGGCTAAGAATTACGGTTGGCCATGGCGAGAAAGTCGTCAAGACTTTCGGTTCCAAGCAGTCCGAAACTCTTGAAGAGTTTCGATATCCGAAAATTGAGCTGTCACAAAGCACTATTCTATCTTAGACGCTCGCTCCCGGTGGATCCAATGTCGGTCTTGAATATAGCTCGAATCGTGAGTGTGCTTTTTTCTCAGTTTTGGATTGAGTTTGCCGGGTTTACCGGTTGAAATGCTTGCGCTACGCGGAATTTCGGTAGAGACATGTTGTCCTTAGGCAATTTGGTTAGAACAATGCTCGTGTGACTGCGATGGCAATCCGACAGTTTTTCAAGGATGAACTTATGGGGCACAAGACAAAGCCTAAATCCAGAACAAAAAACAGGTCATCGCAACCTCAGCGGCAAGAACCAAGCAACAAAAACGTGGCCCCCAGCGTTCGAGTTTCTGAATTCAAGCCTCAACCAGAGAGGTCTCATCAGTTTCTATCAAGGCGACCTAGAAAATGCTCGGCAAAATTGGTCTCGTTTGGATCGAAGCAGGCGTCCATCACGTATCGCGGTCGCGTTGTTCCATGCAGAATCGATAGAGAAACTTTGGGAGGGCGCAGATCAACCTGATCCGAAACAAGTCAACGCAGTTAGGGAGATGCGTCTACGCCCTGCTTTGATTATTGAAGCGAAACGAATTGCTTCCTACAAACACCGAGACCCTCAAGTGGTCTTCTCCGTTTCTCAAGTGGCTCAACTGAGAAAGTTCTGCGACCAATATCGGCAATTCGAAAGCGAGTTTGTGGCTCGTTTTTCGCAGGAGTGTGTCCGCCATTGTTTCGCACAGCCCTGCTACGCACTGATGTTCTCCGGCACAACGGATTCGTTGTTGAGTTACACGAATGCCTTCATCAAGACAGATTTACCTAAGATTCTCAATGTCCCCGCAGAGGTTAAAAACGCACTGGCTAGTGCACTTCGGTATCCGTCGTTCGGGACAAGATGAGAGGCGACCTTCGCAATCCCTTTCGTGCGATGTTCTTTTCAGGACCTATCTTAGATTTCGATGACTTAACCCATTTGGTCGGGTTGGCAATCAAGGATTATCCGAAGAACCGTTCAGCTCACCAACTGTTGATCGAACTGCACGAATTGCAGCTCGAAGACGACGAGCTTTCAAAAAAAGAAGAGGAGAAACTCCTTGCAAAACTAATTGCAACGCAAGAGCAGTTTGTCCGTTTTTTCCCAAACGAAATCGATACCATTGAGAAGCTCCTTGACTACTATTTCGAGGAAGACCTGCTCGACAAAGCAAGCGTTTTGGTTAAAACCCTGGGCGAGCAACGTTTCGACGATCCGCAACTCAAGGCGCTACCATGGAAA
>JAIPFP010000303.1 GCA_021736575.1 Pirellula sp.
CTGCGAACACTCTCGCGCAAGCCATCCTCAATGGAAGCGCAGCGATCTCAACAAGCGATTGCCCAAGCGGAGTCTCCGATGCACGGCTTTAGCGACTTGCTTTGGGTCTTGATCAATTCCAAAGAGTTTATTTTGAACCATTAACTATCGTCCGACAACGCACCAGTATTTACACCCTCTCCCACGGTACTCCGGGGGCGAGGGCTGGGGTGAGGGGGCTGAGTACACTTGCGATTCAGCCCCTCACCCCCGACCCCTCTCCCCGAGTACAGGGCGAGGGGAGCAAGAACCTGAAACCTGAAACCTTAAACCTGAAACCTTAAACCTTAAACCTTAAACCTTAAACCTTAAACCTTAAACCATGTCGAACCACAAATATTGCGATGGAATAAAGCGTCGAGATTTCATTCGGATCGGAGGAATAACCTCGGGTTGTCTGACACTCGCGAATTACTTGCAACTGGCCGAAGCGGGGCAAGTCAAAGCGGGGCATGCAACATCGGGGATCTTTATCGACCTCAATGGCGGTCCTTCGCATATCGACACGTTTGATCCCAAGCCAGATGCGCCCGATGGAATCCGGGGCGACTTCAAAACGATACCGACCAATATTTCGGGCATTCAGATTTCTGAGCACTTGCCCAAGATGGCACAAGCATTCGACAAGTATGTGATTGTGCGTGGCGTGTCGCATACGCTCGCGGCGCACCGGTTAGGTAGCGAGTATGTCAACACTGGCTCTCGACCACTCGCTTCGTTGGAGTATCCGGGATACGGGGCAGTGGTTTGCAAAGAGCGAGCGGTCGAAAATGACATTCCCCCTTTTGTCGCCATCCCAAACGGTGGCCAACGTTCGGGGTTTCTAGGGATTCAGTACGCGCCCATGAACACCGCTGCTTCGCCGCAACAGGGCCGCCCATTCAACGTGCGTGGAATCTCGTTGGGAGCAGGTGTCACCGTCGAACAGTTGGACCGCAGGCAGAATCTGCTCAAGGACCTGGATACCAAATTCGCTTCGATGGATGGGCATGATCAATTGCTCACCGGTCTAGATCGATTTAGCGACAAAGCATTTTCGATGCTTTCCAGCGAGCGAGCAAGGCTTGCGTTCGATATCTCGAAGGAGTCGCCCGCCTTCTCCGCTCCGTTCGGTCCGGATCCGTTTGAACAAAGCTGTTTGCTGGCCGTCCGATTGATTGAATCTGGGGTTCGATTCGTTTCCTTATCCGTCGGGGGATGGGACAATCACACCGACATCTTCAATAACCTGAGCAAGAAATTGCTTCCAAAACTCGATGGTGGAGTGTCCGCTTTGCTTAACGGTTTAGAGCAGAAAGGGTTGCTGAGCTCCACATCGGTGATGGTAACAGGCGAGTTCGGCCGCACTCCGAAAATCAACACCCGTGCAACGTTGGGTGGTCGCGATCACTATCCTCGATGCATGTTCATGTTGATGGCTGGCGGCAAGATCCGCGGTGGCCAAGTCGTTGGCGAAAGTGACGCGACGGGAGCTGGACCGGCCAACGATGCGATCAAGCCCGATGACGTAGCTGCCTCGTTCTATCACAATCTAGGCATCGATCACAAACAAGAATTCCAAACCGAAACTGGACGCCCCATCACGTTGGTTCGTGAAGGCAATATTATTCCTCAGCTGTTCTCGTAATGGTGCGAGAGCCGTTCTTGGTCCCAGATGTTTAACCCGCAAATGTTCAACCGTTCTCAGAGAGTTTTTCAGACTATGCAAAATTTCGTTTTTTCCACCTTGGCCGCGTTTGCACTATTCGTCTTGCCACTGCCCCTCAAAGCCCAAGAAAAAGGGCGCAAAGCCGACCCTGCGACGCAGATGGTCAAGCAATTCATGAAGCAACTTGAGAAGGCGGAGCTCAGCGGTGAGCAAACGACCAAGGTCACGGAACTGTTTACCAAAGTCGCCAAGGACGTTTCTACCAAGCGTACCGAGGCTGGAATAACCCAAGAGATCATGAGGAAACGCGCGGCCGCAAGCAAGGAAGCCAAAGAGGCTGGCAAAAAGGGTAAGGAGATGCAGGCAGCAGTGGACGGCGCTGTCGAGCTGACCGAAGCACAAAAGAAGTTAATGGCTGAAACCGACGAACTGCTTGCCAAAGCACGGATTGAAGTTGGCAAGCTGTTAACGCCTGAGCAAATGAAAAAGCTGCCTGAACCCTTCCAAACAAATCTCAAAGAAAAAGCAGGAAAGAAAAAGAAGGCTGGTGCGTAAGCTGCCTTTCTCAATGCAGATCAGGCATAGGCTTGCAGTCGATTAGTCACAGCCGACAAAAGTGAAAGTAGTAGGCACATTCCATGTGCCGTCCACCTGGAATCCTTGCAAAAGCTTGACTGCGAACGGCACGGCGGAGCGTGCCTGCACCTTTTGTCGGCTATGTCCGATTAGGAGGAAATGGACAGGCTGGAAGCGCTGGAAGCCTATCCCACTTGAAACGCAGATGCTACAAAATCGCCAATGACAAATCGCACGAGCATTGGCAATACGATTCTGCATGTCGACATGGATGCGTTTTACGCTTCCGTTGAGCAACGAGAGAATCCCAGTCTCGTTGGGAAACCAGTCGTCGTGGGTGGATCGGCGGATGGCCGCGGCGTTGTCGCAGCCGCCAGTTATGAGGCCCGTGCGTATGGAATTCATAGCGCGATGTCGGCGCGACGCGCCATTCAACTCTGCCCACACGCGATTTTCATCAGACCGCGTATCGATTTCTATGCGGACGTTTCCAGACAAATCCGCCACATCTTTGAACAGTTCTCACCGTTGGTCGAGCCGATCTCGCTCGACGAAGCGTTTCTGGACGTGTCGGGCACCGAAAAACTGCTGGGATCCGCTCTCAAAATAGGCCTCGATATCAAACGGCAAATTCGCGACGAACTCGGACTCGTGGCGTCTGTTGGCATAGCGCCAAACAAGTTCCTTGCCAAGATCGCAAGCGACTTGGAAAAGCCCGATGCGTTAGTCGTCGTTGCCCCAGATCGAATTCAGAGCTTTCTAGACCCGTTGCCTGTGGGACGGATCTGGGGCGTCGGCAAGGTCAGTGCAGAATCGTTGAGACGCATCTCGATCACCACGATCGGTCAACTGCGGCAACTCCCAAAAGAAACACTTGTTCAACTGTTCGGGGCGTCGGGCGAGCACTATTGGTTGTTAGCCCAAGGAATCGATCAACGCAAAGTTGTGCCCGATCGCGAGGCTAAATCGATTTCAAGTGAAACGACTTTTGCCGAGGACATTGTAGAATTGGATTGTCTCAATGCATGGTTGATAACGCTCGTAGAGCAGGTCTCGCGACGATTGCGAAACCACAGTCTCAAAGGGAGAACGGTCGAGCTCAAGGTTCGATTCTCGGACTTTAAATCGCTTACACGTTCCATGACGCTTGAACAATCCACCGATATCACCGCCGAGCTTCTCCAAGCCGCACGAGAGTTGCTGGAAAAACGTGTCCCCGAGAAGCATTTGCCGGTTCGCTTGCTTGGTTTTGGAGTCAGCAATTTCGACCAGTCGAACATGACCCAATTGTTGCTGTTTGGCGAACCAGCTCGCGAACAGCAACGCAGTTTGGATATTGCCACCGACGAGATTGCCAAGAAATTTGGCAAGGGTGCAATCCATCGAGCCGCTACGCCCAAGTCGCCCAAGGATCGTTCGATCCAGTAGTGTCCCCTTTCGCACCTTGGCTTTGATTTTTGGCTGGACCACTTTTTGGTAACCCGACGCGGGAGCGAGGGATTGCAGTCGGCTCCTCGCTCACGCTCTCACGCTTCGGGTTACCATTGCGTGGCACGAGCGCGCTCGCTCGTGAATCCATGGGCGAAACGCCTCATCTTTACCCACTTCTTTCTTGCACGAGCACCGTCCTTCGGACTGAGCACGAGAAGGAAAAACAACGGATCTTGGTTTTCGATGCCCTGAAATTTGGGTAAAGATGAGGCGTTGCACCGGTTTACCACTGGGGATCGTTACCTTCACGCTAGGGCGAAGGTCAATTACCACCGGCGTAAAGCCAGATGGCATGCATTGAATGCCCCTGGGGTTACCCCGGAGACGCCCATGCCACTTTCGAATACCCCGTCTCACAATCTATTGAAGCAACGAGCCGTTACGGGCTCGGGATATGAATTCACACCCTATCCGCGAAAGGTTGCGCGATGATTCCTTCTTTTGCAGAGCAAAAGGGGACATTCGTGCTACTGGCTGGAAATAGTGAATGGGATAAACTGGTGGGCCAATTCGAGCTTCGATTGTTTTCCTATTTCCCCAATAAAGACCTCCCATGGGTGCTGCTAAGACCGCCATTTCTCCAACTCGTGCCGAAGACTACCCAGAATGGTACCAACAGGTTATCAAAGGAGCGGATCTAGCTGAGAATTCCGCCGTGAGAGGCTGCATGGTCATCAAGCCATGGGGTTACGCGATTTGGGAAAATATGCAACGCGTCCTCGACCAAATGTTCAAGGACACCGGCCATCAGAATGCTTACTTTCCGCTGTTTATTCCCATGAGTTTCTTGGAAAAAGAAGCACAGCACGTCGAAGGTTTTGCCAAGGAATGTGCCGTGGTTACGCACCACCGACTCGAGCCAGACGGCAAAGGGGGTCTTCGACCTGCGGGCCTACTAGAAGAACCGCTTATCGTTCGACCAACCAGCGAAACCATTATCGGTGCAACCTACGCCAAATGGGTTCAATCCTATCGCGATTTGCCCATCCTGATCAATCAGTGGGCAAACGTAGTCCGTTGGGAAATGCGTACACGGCTCTTTCTGAGAACCACCGAGTTTCTTTGGCAGGAAGGGCACACCGTGCATGCGACCTCAGAAGAAGCCATGGAGGAAACGCGCAAGATGCTCGATGTCTATGCGGACTTCGTCGAAAACTACATGGCTGTGCCTGTGATCAAAGGGGAAAAAACGGCTGGCGAACGCTTCCCCGGCGCGGACATGACCCTTTCGATCGAAGCCATGATGCAGGATCGCAAGGCCTTGCAAGCAGGCACTTCACACTTCTTGGGTCAAAATTTCTCCAAGGCCCAAGAGATTAAATTCCAAGACAAGAACGGGGAGATTGCCTACGCCTGGACAACTTCCTGGGGTGTTTCGACGCGTCTTGTTGGTGCTCTGATCATGACGCACTCGGATGACGATGGCTTGGTGCTTCCGCCGCGTTTGGCTCCATCGCAGATCGTGCTGATCCCTATTTATCGAGACGAGGCCCAGCACGCCGAAGTGCTCGAATACTGCAAATCGCTGAAGCAAGAATTGGCGGCACAAATGTACTCCGATCAAAAAATCCGCGTCGACATCGATGATCGAGACACTCGCAGCGCAGATAAAAAGTGGTATCACATCAAAAGAGGAGTTCCAGTTCGAATCGAAATAGGCCCCAAGGACATCGCGAAAGATGCTGCATTCGTGGGGCGGCGCGACACCAACCAAAGCCAGTCGATGCCTCGCGACGAACTTGTGAGCGGCATTGTTGCGATGCTAACGGAGATACAAAACAATTTGTTTTCCAGGGCTCTAGCCATGCAAAAGGCCAATACAGTTGAACTAAAATCAGAATCGGAGTTTCGTGAGTTCTTTCAACCGGACGATGAGCAAGGCCGGTCGACGGGTGGTGGATTCGCAAAGTGCTGGTTCGCCAGCGAAGCAGAAGTGCAAGGACTGCTCGACGAATTGAAAGTCACGATTCGCTGTATCCCGCTGGATGCGCCTTCAGGTGAAGGCGTTTGTTTCTTTACTGGCAAGTCTACTGCAACACAAGCGATTTTCGCTAAGTCTTATTAACGCAAAAATGTGAGACAATCCCATGAAATCCCAATCCTCTAGCGACCTTGCAATGCATCGCCGCGAAGCGTTAGCCGCGACGATTGCCGGTATCGGCCTTTCGGCCATGTCCTTTGAGCCCGCCCAAGCTGCAACAACGCTTGAGCCGGACGCAAGGCGCAGCTCGCCAAAGCGTTACTCGATGAAGAAATCGATCAATCTTTGGGCTTTCCCCTATCCGCAACGCATGAACTTGCGTGAGTGCATGCAGCTCGCGAAAGATGCTGGTTTTGACGGCATTGAATTGAACTACGATTTAGACAATGACCTTTCGCCAAAAGCGACTCCGAAGGACTGCGCTGCCGTTCGCAAGATGGCCGATGATATCGGCATTGAAATCAGTGGACTGTGCTCGTTCCTCTTTTGGCCCTACCCGCTCTCCTCTAACGATCCAGTCAAACGCGATCGTGGGCTCGAGCTTGCGGGCAAAATCGGACGAGCCGCTTTTGATATGGGGGTCGAGAATGTGTTGGTGGTTCCAGGCGCCGTCCATATCCCTTGGCGAGACGACCATGAGCCAGTGGCGAACGACGTTTGCGACGAACGAGCCAAGCAAGCGATTGGCAAATTGGTTCGCGATGCCGAAAAGTGGAAGATCTACCTCAACATCGAAAACATTTTCTTCAACGGCTACTTGATGACACCGATGGAGATGAACAGCTTCGTAGATAGCTTTGCTAGCCCATTCGTTCGGGTTCATTTTGACACCGGCAATATCTCGATGTTTCAGCATGCTGAGCATTGGGTGAAAATACTTGGCAAGCGAACGAAGAATGTTCATCTCAAGGAATTCACTAAGAAAGGAACGGACTATTCTCTCGAAACATTTCGTCCTTTGTTAGACGGCACCACCAATTGGCCAGCGGTAACCGAGGAGTTGGACAAGATCGGGTACGATGGTTTTCTAACCTTCGAATATTTCCACCCTTATATTCATTATCCGGAAGCGCTCGTGTGGCAAACCTCCGATTCGATGGATCGGATACTCGGCCGCAAGTAGCCAAGCTGGGCTACGCGAAAAACGAGTCTATTGGTAAATTCATGGCATCGGCAGTTCTGTAGGCTTCGCGTATCCACGAATCCCTTGCAACCGCTCCATTCCACGATTTCATCCAACATTCTAAGTTTCACACAATGAAAACGGACGAGTTACGCGAAAAATATCTGTCGTTCTTCGAATCCAAGGGCCACCATCGACAGGCCAGCGACGTACTTGTTCCGACTTGGGACCCGTCCGTCTTGTTTACTCCGGCGGGGATGAACCAGTTCAAAGACCACTTTCTAGGCAAGGTAAAACACGATTTTACCAGGGCAACGACTTGCCAGAAATGCTTGCGAACGGGCGACATCGACAATGTAGGTCGCACGTCGTACCA
>JAIPFP010000033.1 GCA_021736575.1 Pirellula sp.
GCGAGTGTTGACGAATCCAGATAAACTTATCCAAGCTCTAGGGCAAGGAGATGTGAAAACGATTGGCGGATCGCTTGCGAATCGGTTGGAACAGGCTGCGGCAGGAACATCGTTTTGGATCGATCGGTCGAGAATGCAGCTCAATCGATACGACCATCACGGTCAGTGCCTATCCGGGACCGGTTCGGCCAGATTTTGTTTGTGTGAAACCCGCGAACAAGCCGAGAAGATAGCTAATGAAATACGTTTGCAGGGAGAAATGCGGGCATATTGCGTTCAATCGTGGCAGTCGCCGTCGATCGAAGAGCAGATCGTAAGAATTCGAAACGAATGATGAGTTTTTGAACTCAAGTCAAAAAGGGATTGGAATTGTTGCCATGGAAATCACCGAGGTACGCATCAAGCTAATGGAGGCATCGGAAGACCGCCTCCGCGCCTTTTGCTCGATCACCATCGATCATTGTTTTGTCGTTCGAGATCTCAAGATCATTGAAGGAGTCAATGGCCCCTTCGTCGCGATGCCAAGCCGCAAGATGACTGCGAGATGCGGGAAATGCGGCAACAAGAATTATCTGCGCAGCCATTACTGCAATCAGTGCGGAGCTCGGCTTCGCGGCCCGCAAGACGTGCACGATTCTGAGGGAAGCAGCTCCAACAAAATGTATGCCGATATCGCCCATCCCATCAATCAATTATGCCGCGACTTGATTCAAAACTCAGTCATTCGAGAGTACTCGGATGAACTCGAACGAGCCAAACAACCAGGGTACAAGTCTCGGTACGATGATGAATATGTCGAGATCGGGATCTCAAATGGGCATTCCGAAACACCCACGGTTGCAATTGCAGTTCCCGTTCCACAAAGCGGTGCAGTTCCCAAACCTCACTTCTTGGAGTCCAGAAAAACACAAGCCGCCGAATCGAATGCAGAAACCGATCCAAAGATCGATAAACGAACGTTCGGCGACGGAGTATTCTAGGGGCTGCCCTCGAACCTTATTTCGCAGGCAACTCCATAACCTCAACTTTGCGGATCAGGACCTTGCTGCCGGGATCATGTTGCTGAAAAGCAAAGTGTCCCTCCTTGAACGTCAGGTTGAAGTCCAAGAACTCATACAATTCGTTGCCGTTGACGGTGATTTTGATGCGAGTCATGTTTTTACCTCGCCACACATCATCGCGAACTTCTAGCTCATAGGTGAACCAAGTATCCGGTTCAACCAACCGTTTGTAAACGTGGCACATTCCGTAAAGCGATCCGGTCCGAATAGGGTCTGTGTGTGTACTATCAATTTGTGCTTCGTAGCCGTCACTAAAGCCTGGCTTGCGGGTAGTACGGAAATAGAGTCCAGAGTTTCCCTTGTCGTTGATTTTGACCTCGGCCCGATACTTGAAGTTTTTGTACGGACCCTTGGTGCATACCAACATGGAAGCCGCTCCCGACCCTGCTAGCGCACCGTCAGTGACTTGCCAAACGCTGTCGTCTTTACCAACTTTCTCCCATCCATCCATCGATTTGCCGTCGAACAAAGGGACCCATTTTGTTTCCTGTGCACTTAAATTTCCCGACGAGACGAGGGCGAAAAAGCCCAGCGTCATTGAAGTTAGCCATCGAACGATTCGAGTCATGTCTATAATTCCTTGTAAAACTGGAGGAAGGATTGGTTTGGATCTGTGCTCGCGAGGATAGTTGAATGCGAAAACACGCAATCCCGGGATGAACGAAGAAGGGATTGTAATCTAAATCTTCGACTCTATCACGCTCCATCTTTCGCCTCAATTGCCCTCTGCGACCAGTCCACTACGCGAGCGGCAAAATTTTCGAGGCAAGCAACGTGATCACCAGACCTGCGATGGACAAGCACGAGGTAAGCACCGACCATGACTGGAGCGTTTCCCGTTGTGTCATGCCGCTAAGGCGATTGACGACCCAGAAGCCACTGTCGTTCATCCACGAAAATCCCATTGCACCCCAACCAATTGCCAAATAGATGTAGAGCGGGTGAATCCCAAGGGTTCCGTCCGCGAGCAACGGCTCCATCATCGGAGCAATGATCGAGGAAGTAGTCAGCATAGCAACCGTTGCACTCCCCTGAGCAATTCGAATCACAACTGAGACGACGTAGGACAAGATGACCAAGTTGACCGCTTGACCGTCCGCTGCGGCTTTGACCGCGTCCCCGACTCCGGCGACGCGCAACATGCCTCCAAAAGCGCCACCCGCGCTGGTGATCAGAATGATCATACCCGCAGTTTCAAGCGGTGGACCAACGAGTTGTTCCAGCTTCTCGCGACCGAATCCTCGTTGCCTTGCCATGACTAGCAACGCGACTCCGGCGCCGATGAAGAGCGCGATATTCTTGTGCCCAAAGAAATCGACGGTTCCTCGAACCGAAGCGAAATTCGCTTCGCCGCCGAGTGCGTTGTAGGCAGCCACGCACCAAGCGGTTTGTTGATCGGGCTTGGTTGCCCCATCTGCGATGACTCGAAACAAAGACGAAAAACCGATGAGAATGATTGGCAAAACAACCGGTGCCATCGACCAAAAAAGGGACGGTAGCTCGGATTCGGGTTTGCCGATTTCCGTTAAAGTCAGTTGCGTATCGCGAATCGGAACGTCGATCCGTGAATTCAAGAACACGCAAACAAAATACCCGATCACAGCCGGAATCAATCCGCCGATCAACCCCGCAGCCAAAGAAACACCTATGTCGATTTTCAAGCTATCGACCATCGCCAACGGACCAGGATGAGGAATGGTCAAGGAGTGAGTAATCACCCCACCACAACAAACACATAGAACGTAGAGCATGTAGTCTTTGCCGGTCCGCAACCGCAGTGCCTTGGCCAAGGGTACCATCAGCATGAACATCGTGTCAAAGAAAATTGGAATGCTAAGTATGTACGTCGACCATAACAGCGCCCATCCAGCACGTTTCTCGCCGAAGATCTTCAGGAACCGGCGTACTACTTTGTCGGCCGCACCACTCTCCATCAAACACATACCGATAATCGATGCGAGCGCGATGGAGATTGCAATATCGCGCGCGGTATCACCTAGTCCTTTGGCTATATGCTCGATGACACCTACCCAATGAGAGTAAATAACCGCCTTGCCATCCTTGCCGATGACTTCCCATGACGCTCGCGAGGTAAGCAGACCCGCAACAAGCGAAGCGAGTAACAAAGCGACGAACGCGTGCATCCGCCACCAACTGATCGCAACAATGATAAAGCAGACACTGACGGACAAGACAACAAATGGCCACCAAGGGGATACGGTAAACTGAAGCACAGGGGTGATGATTCCGAAGAAGGAGTGTGGATAGGGCATAGCTAAAGGGCTCCATATGCTAATCCATCGACGCTGACCTTGGTTTGGTGCTACTTTGCTGCCCCCGCAAGTTTTCCCTTTTTCTTGGGAATTTCCATTTCTGTTGAAATCCATTCGGTTACCAAGCGGAGCGGCTCGGCTGCCCGGTGAATTCGCGAGTGATTTGCGATGCCTCACCGGACCGCGTGCGCTGTTCCGCAATCAAGACCAGGTTTCGTTTGACCTCGGATCGCCTAAATTAGGTGGGCAAAATGCAACACATTGGCTATCCTTAAGGTGCTTTCTAAGTTGGTTCACTTCTTTCGGATTGTTCAACAATGGCTGGTAGACGCGCAAGGATTTTCTTCCGATCCCGAATCGTTGCATTGAGCCTGATACTCACGTGTTGTTCTGCTGAAGTTTCCTATTCCGATCCACCCAAATCGTCCCAATTGTCGGAAGAACTAGATTTCTTTGAGACAAAAATACGTCCTGTCTTGGCCAAGCATTGCTATGAATGCCATTCGGAATCATCAAGTGAATTGCAGGGCGGCTTGAGGGTCGATACGCGAGAAGGCTTAAGAATTGGGGGTGATTCGGGTCCCGCCGTTGTTCCCGGCAATGCCGCGCAAAGCCTGCTGCTTTCGGCCATACGTTTCCAAGGTCTTGAGATGCCACCCGAGGCCAAACTGGAGGATGCCGCTATTGCCAACATCCAACGTTGGATTGAAACGGGCGCGACGGACCCCCGGGACGGGGCAGCAACCTTACCCGCCTCTGCGCTTAATCTCCAGAAGTCCAAAGGGTTCTGGTCGTTTCAGCCGATTCAGGTGCCAGCATTGCCGAGGGTTCGCAATAGGTCGTGGCCCACGTCGCCAATCGACTATTTCATTCTTGCAAAATTGGAAAGCAGTGGCCTGGAGCCGGCTCCTCCTGCCGACAAATCGGAACTGGTTCGGCGGGTCTATTTTGACCTTCATGGATTGCCGCCTACCCCCGACCAAGTGCGCAGCTTTGTTATGGATGAATCGCCAGACGCCAATGAAAGACTCATCGATGAACTGCTTGCCAGCCCACGTTATGGAGAACGGTGGGGGCAACATTGGTTGGATGTCTTGCGGTTCGCAGAAACAGAAGGGTTTGAATACGATCGAACGATTCAAGGGGCGTGGCGTTTCCGAGATTATGTCATTCGATCCTTCAACGATGGAAAACCAATCGACGCGTTTATTACTGAGCAATTGGCGGGGGATGAGATGGATTTCAACCAACCCAAAGGCATGGTCGCAGCTGGATTTCATCGCTTGGGGGCGGTGCGTCGCAATGCCGGCAATCAAGAAGTCGCAGGGAGCCGCAATGAAGTCTTGACAGAACGCACGGACATCATCGGTTCGGCCATCATGGGTCTCACGATTGGATGTGCGCGCTGTCACAATCACAAGTTCGACCCGATTTCTCAAACGGACTACTACCGGCTTCAGGCTTTCTTTGCGACTTCGCATGATGTCGACATACCCATGGTTCCCGAATCGGAAAAGGTGGCATGGGAAAAACAAACCACTGCAGTGCAGACTCAAATCGATAATCTCAAGAGTCAACTCGCGACACAGTCGGCTATCGAGCAGACGCTGACCCGAAAGAAAATGGATAAACTCGAAAAAGAGCTTCCGCCATCACTACCTTCGATCAGTACGGTACAAAACCAATTGGGAAAGGAAACGCCCATTCATGTACTGCGGCGAGGCGAATTCGCACTGCCTGGCAAGCGTGTCGCCGAAGGAATTCCTCTGGTTTTCTCCCAGTTTGACGAACCAGCAGAAATCGATCGAGCCAAACCGAGAACAGCCCTTGCGAAATGGCTAACGAGTCCGAGGCACCCACTGACTTCGCGGGTCTTCGTCAATCGCATTTGGCTGAATCACTTTGGGCAAGGAATCGTTGCTACACCGAACGACTTCGGACTCAATGGCAAGTTGCCGAGCCATCCCGAACTAATGGATTATCTAGCGGACTTTTTCATGCGCAATGGATGGCAAGCCAAATCGCTCCATCGTTTGATTCTCCTAAGCAGCACATACCGGCAGTCCAGTCAACCTCGTTCCCGCGACGTCGGACACTCATTCGATCCAGACAATGCATTGCTTTGGCACTATCCCTTGCGTCGCTTGAGCGCTGAGGAGATCCGCGACAGCATGTTGGTTGTCTCCGGTCAGATCAACTTTGCCAACGGTGGCCCCAGCGTCATCCTACCTGTAGATAAACAACTTGTAGCCCAGCTCTACAAGCCATCGCAGTGGGAGGTCACGCCTGAAATCGGTGAACGCATGCGACGTTCGGTCTATCTCTTTGCGAAACGCAATTTGCGATTGCCGTTCATGGAGGTCTTTGATCAGCCCACATCGCAGACGAGTTGTTTTAGGCGGCAACAAAGCACGCATGCCCCACAAGCACTGGAACTGCTGAACGGCCCGATGGCAAATCAAATGGCCGAGGCACTAGCCGAACGCCTGAGGCACGAGGCAGGAAGCGATGTCACTCGCCAGATCGACTTTGCTTTCGAATGGATATTGGGTCGATTACCGACCGAGAGTGAGCGCAGGTTTGCAAAGTCGTTTCTCGAGAATGGTTCAACGCGAGAGTTTTCTCTGGCCTTGTTCAACCTCAATGCATTTCTCTACGTGCGATGAAAGGGAGAGTTTATGAATCAAACCTGCTTCGGGCGTCGACAAATGCTTGGCGACTCGTTTTGTGGCTTTGGATCTCTTGCGCTTGCGGCGATGCTTCGGCAGGAGACTTTAGCGGAAACCAAGTCTTCCTTGGGGCCTAAGCCTCCGCATCTTTCGGCGAAAGCAAAATCGGTCATTTTTCTATTCATGGCTGGAGGACCAAGCCATCTCGAAACCTTTGATCCTAAACCATTGCTCAACGCTTTGAACGGTGAGGTCAGACCGACTGAGTTCGGCGATGCCAAGTACCAGTTCGTCCAAAAAGATGCTCGCTTGCTCGGGACGAAACGCCAGTTCCAACCTCATGGGCAAAGCGGCATCGAGGTATCCGACCTATTTCCGAATGTGTCGAATGTAATTGATGACATCGCGGTGATTCGGTCGTGTTATGGCGATATGGTTGTTCACTCAGCGGCCCAGTATGAACTCCTTTCTGGCCGCGTTATGCCGGGTTTTCCGAGCATGGGGGCTTGGACAATTTACGGATTGGGTTCCGAAAGCCAATCGCTTCCAGCGTATGTCGTAATGCCTGATCCAGAAGGAGCTTTGGAAGCGGGGCAACCGATGTATGGCAACGGTTTTTTGCCCGCTGCCTATCAGCCAACCATGTTTCGACCCGGCGAACGACCAGTCCTCAATCTCGAACTCCCGCCCGGAGTTTCATTGAACGAACGCCGACGAACCATGGACCTTATTCGCAATCTCAACGAAGCTTCGCTCACTTCGCAAGACCTTGAGTTCGCAGCCCGACTTGAATCCTATGAACTCGCGTTCAAGATGCAAACCGAGGCGCCAGATGTGTTTGATGTGTCTCGGGAATCGGAGGAGACGCTGAGATTGTATGGTGTTGGAACCGAACCAACCGACGATTATGGTCGGCGCTGCTTGCTCGCACGAAGAATGGTGGAGCACGGTGTACGCTTTACTGTGGTTGTGTCCGGTGGCGGCTCTGGAAACACGCAGTGGGACGCTCACGGGGACATCGAAGAGAATCACTGTCGAATGGCGGCTGAGACCGACAAACCCATCGCAGGCTTGCTCACCGATTTAAAGCGACGCGGGTTGCTCGACACGACATTAGTGGTTTGGGGAGGAGAGTTCGGTCGTTCACCGGAAGCTCAAGGAGGAAAAGGACGCGATCATCACAATCTAGGTTTCAGCATGTGGATGGCAGGCGGAGGAATTCGCGGAGGTCAAGTTGTCGGATCAACCGACGCGATTGGACTTCGTGCGATCGAAAGCCCATATCACTTTCGCGACATACACACGACGATCTTGAACCAGTTGGGGCTTGACCAAGATCTCCTCACCTATCCACATCTCGGTCGAAATGAGCGGTTGACACAACTGCGAGGGAAAGTGATTCACCAAATTGTTTAACGACGATATTGAAACACAATTCCAACCACCCAACCTCCCAACCTCCCAACGTGCAAACGCGCAATCCGGATTTTCTTCCCCCTCCCGAGTTGAGGAACCATGACTTCCCCCTCGCTTCCTGCGAATGATCAATCCCTCTTCATTCTCACAACTAGTTTTCGCCAATTGGCACAGGACCATAGGAGAGATGGAGGCAAAGGTGGATCCTGCGTTTGATTCACGCATCTTTTTGCGAGAGCTTTCGCTGCATCGGCTACTTCTCTATTGTGCTTGATACGAGGCCCTTCCACGGATTCGTCTGTATCGCCCGTATTCAAGAATTGAATCCAGTTTTCAAGGCGATCCTTTGCGAAAGCGAAAATCACTAGCGAAAAATCGCCTTCTGAAATTCCAGCCGCTTGTGCTGCCTTCCAGAATTCATCTTTCAACTGATCGCAATTCTCTTTGTCGTCGTCCACATCTGCCCAAACAACAAGTGTCGTGTCCGCACCAGCATTCAAGCATGCTCTCAATTGCGATGGCATTTTCTCAATCAACTCTTTTCGTCCACCACAGTCGACCGGACGCATTAAGTTACTTCCCTTGTTAGATCGTAACCAAGAGGGATTGATCGCCTTGATCAATGCGTTGATAAAGACAGGATCAATGCTTCGTCCTTTCTTGCCTTCGTGAAGGCATACAATTTGCGTTCTATTAGCCATTTGCCCATCCCCTTGCAATCGCCTCGGCTGGACTGAGCCCCTCTGGAACTTTCAATTGACCAATTCGGGTTGGAGATCTATGGCTATCACGCCAGAGATAGATCCCATCCGTCTCTCCCACGTTTCCGAGAATCTCAGGATGGTGCGAAATCAAAATGGCTTGGTGTTGTTCATCCAGTAGCTCGCGCATGCAGAGTACCCACGGTTGAAGCTCAGGAAGTCCGACATAGTTGTCTGGTTCGTCGATCACGACAGTTCCAGCAGCATTCGTCTCCAGGGCCGCTCGAATCATATAGAGACCAACCAACGACTTTTCGCCGTCGGATAGCTGATGAAAGAAAGTGTCGACTCCATCAAATCGAAGCTGAAGCGCTTTGGTATTCATCCCGGCGTCAACCAACTTAAACGACTTGAAGTCTGGCCAAACAGTTTGAAGCGATTCTCTTAGCACATCTGTCCAATCTTGCTCTTGCGACAGCGATCGGTACCACGACGTCAGGTTGGTTAAGTGAAACGACGGGCTTCGTGATTCACTTTTGCTTTCCGGTTCCATTCCTCTCGGATTTGGACGGAGAACAAGAAGCCTCGCCAGCGCGTCTTGCAGAATTTGAATATCACTCAAAGGACCATTTGGTTGAATCGCTCCAAGTGCTGCTCGTCGCCAGTCCAGCGGAAATCCACCCTGCGACCCATCCCTCTTTTGAAAACGAACTCCTTCAAGATCTCGAATAAAGAGCTCTCTACCATCGCATACGGCTCGCTCATGGAAAACCCTAGGTTTTTCGTCGTTGTCGACTTGTTCGAGCCCGAGCCGATATTGAAAATTGCGGCCTTTAGCAGTGACTTCAAGCTCAAATTCTTGTGTCGTGATTTTGAGCCATTTCGTAAATTCCAACTGACGGATATCTTTTTCACCTTCGCCGCCAAGGTAGGCGTCACCGGTCGCTAGGTCACGTAAAAGCTTAAGCACATCAATCACAGAACTTTTGCCCGCGCCATTAGGTCCGCACAGGACGCCGAAGGAGTCAAACTTTGCCTCGAACGCAACCAAGCAGCGGAAATTGTTTGCGTATAGTCGTGTAATCATCAAATCTCCAAAAAAGCAGTTTCTTCTCAATTATAACCGGTACGGACGCAAAAGCTGTCGTTCTTCGATTGCGACAGCGTTAGTAGTGACCGCACACATTGTCCTGCAGGCGGTTCAGCATTGTCCTTCATCCGCATGCCTCCCAACATCCAGCCTCAGCATTCGATGTCGTTTCGTTATCGCACATCGCTCAAACCCAAAAATTTGGCCACTCTGCCGTTTGAGCCTGCTGCCCACACAACGTTGTCGCTCGATACGCTCAATGCATGAAAGCCCGTCTCCGATAACGCCTGCCATGACTCTCGATCGGAACTCCAATCACAGCCTGCCGGCCCGCAAGCCAACCATATACGGGACTCGGTCGTAGCGGATTGCGCTCGAACAAGTGCGGATACGACGCTGGAACGAAAGCCCCGCGGTCGACTGTTTTTTGGGCTTCGCCAACTCAGTCCTCCATCATCGGAAAGTGCGATGTTGTGCTCCGCAGTCGATTCCTTACGATAGTCACCTCCAACGCAGACACCTTTTGATTCGCCATCAAACGCCACGGAGAATATCCCTGCGGACTCGCCCCGCAAGATTGGATCCACCCGCTCGAATGTCCAGCTTTCGCCTCGATCACTGGAGCGAAAAATGCGGCTCGAACCAGCGTCTCCTCCGCCAAGGCCAATCCAGGCATTGTTGTCAGAAACGAACAGTGTCGAATTGCTGGCCGCAAAACCAGCTTCTCCAACGTCCATTTTTGGAATCGCAGAAGGCGGGATGACAGACCAAGAATTGCCGCCATCCAAGCTCTTGACGATCAACAAGCAGCCGTCGACTGGATCGCTAAACGCAAGTCCACTCTGGTCATTGAAAAACCTCATCCCATCAAAAAAGGCTTGCGGCGACAGATTCTCGTAAACTTTCAACCATGAGATCCCTCCATCGAGGGTCTTCATAATGACCGCTGGCTGACCGGCTGTGGCTACGATCGCTCGATCGCCGTCCCAAGCATGGATCGATCGGAACTCGAGTTTGTCGAGTTTGTCCAATTGTGGGATGGAGATTCGATTCCAATGCGATCCTCCGTCCAGGGTTCGAACGATGGTTCCTTGGCTACCACATGCCCATACGACATCTTTACTGACCGCAGCTAGTCCTCGCAGGCTTGCATGGCTTGTTGTGTCGAAACTCTGCCAAGGCTCTTGACCGAAAGATTGCGCCACGTTCAGCAAATGGCAAACGACCAACAGAAAACAAGTGCGCAGCATATACGTTTCTCAGGTTTCTTCCCAAACTTAGACGAACGAACGAAAACGCAATTGTACTACAGAACTTGTCCTGCAAATGTCCTGCAAAACGGAACACTTTCGGGTTGCACGCTCTTCCTTCTTGATTTCCAATTCAACAAATCCAACAACCGGCACGAACAAAGATAGAGGTTACCCAAACATTGAAGATACTTCTTGCAAACGATGATGGCATTTATGCTCCAGGTCTTCGAGCAATGCGTGATGCATTGGTCCAACTCGGGGATGTTGTGGTGGTCGCACCCGCTACCGAACAGAGTGGCGTTGGGCATTCGATCACGTATCTATCACCCTTGACATGCAAAGAAATTTTCGACGGCGACGATTTTCGTGGATGGGCCGTAGATGGCTCACCTGCCGATTGCGTAAAACTAGGTGTGGCGGAATTGGCCGGTCAGCCTCTCGATCTAATCGTCAGTGGAATCAACGGCGGCTTGAATGCGGGAATCAATGTACTCTACTCGGGCACGGTGGCCGCTGCGATTGAGGGTGCCTTTTTTCGGATTCCAAGTATTGCCGTATCGCTCGAGCACGATACGCATGCTGATTTCGAATCTGCGGCTCAACTCGCGGTTGCGCTCATTCGACAGATCATTGAAAATCAAGGTCCTGGTAGCGAGTTGTACAATATCAATATTCCAACGGCGGCTACCAAAGTCTTTCGCTCCGGCCAAGTTCCGGAAGTGCATTGTGTGCCGATGGGTGTCGAACGGTACGGCGATCATTACATCAAGCGCCAAGATCCCAAAGGCCGCAACTACTACTGGTCAACCAATGATCCACCCCCTAAGCCGACCGATCATGAGACCGATCTAAACGCGTTGGCGCTCGGTCACATCACCATTACTCCATTGCAATTCAATATGACCAAGCAGGGTCTGCTAGAACAAATGCCAAACTGGAAGCTCTCCGTAGCAGGATTGACTGCAACAGGACTCCGATGACCGACGACTCGTCGATACTGAAAAACAAGCGAGTTGTGTTCGTTGGTAAACTTGGAGCGTTCCCTCGCAAAGAAGCCATGCAACTCATTCGCGAGCACGGAGGCAATCCTCTCGAACGCGTGGCGGACGATATCGATTTGGTCATTATTGGAGCGGACGAATTGCCAGCCGAAGATCTTTCGGATTTGCTAAGCGATTCGATTCGAAAGGGAATGAGAGAAGGCCGTACGACGCTCGTACATGAGCATGAGCTTTGGCAACAGTTAGGCGTGGTGGACGAATCTTCCAGCATGCAGCTCTATACACCTGCCATGATGGCCGGACTCATCAAGACGCCTGTGCGGAACATTCGGCGATGGCTTCGCATGGGACTGCTTGCAAGTAAAAAAGTTGCGCATCGGCTCCCCTATTTCGACTTCGAGCAAGTTCAAAACGCGAGGCAACTATTGGGTTGGATCTCGCGCGGTGCACTTCCCACCGAAATCAAACGCCAGTTGACCGAGTTTGCTCCTTGGGTCGCAAATCGTTCTCTGATGGAACTGGATTTGGTCGTCGATGGTCGCAGGTTGTTGTTGCGACATGGAGGGCAATTGCTGAGTGCCAACGGGCAACTGCATTTGGACTTCGATCGAGAGGAAGAATGGGAATCGCAGGGTACCTCGACATTGCCGTTTCAGACTACCGGGATCAGCCACGATTCTGGGCTCGGCGATTCGCTCGGAATCTCGGTGGCCGACGCCAATTCCAACGACGTACAAAATTGGACTCGCGATGAGTTGCTTCACATGGCCGAAGAGTTGGAAGACGCGGGACGTTTTGAACAATCGATCGAATGGTACCGCGTTATCCTTGCTAAGTACGGAATGACCGCTGAGATTTGTTTTCAACTGGCAGAATTGTTGTACCGAAGTGGAGATAACTCCGCCGCTCGCGAACGATACTACAACGCGGTGGAACTCGATGAAGATTTCATTGAGGCGCGAGCCAATTTAGGGTGCGTGCTGGCAGAAACAGGGCAAACGGAGTTAGCGATCGCAGCGTTTCAAGGCGCGCTCGTGAGGGATGATCGTTATCCTGATGTCCATTACCATTTAGCAAAATGTCTGGATGAACTGGGGGATGGTGAACAAGCGGCGCGGCACTGGATCCGATTCTTGCAACTTTCACCCCAAAGCCCATGGGCCGAAGAAGCCCTCGATCGACTCGGGCGGGTCTAGCCCTCTTTTTTCCCCACCGGTGATGGATTGGGCGAAAACGTCCAGAGAGCTAGGCCAATCAGGATAATTGGGCCAAGCAATAGCCAAACTCCCATTCCAAGTTTGGAGGTAGAAGATTTCTCGACCAACCCTACTTGATCGGTTGGAGATGGCTGTGCTGAATCTTGCGGCTGCAGCGACCGAGGAAACGGTGAAGCAGCGTTTGGCAACTGCCCTGACGGCATGGTCGATGGATTTGCGGGTACCCAACCCGTTCCGTTCGATGCAGGTGCCGCAGTCAAAGCCTCTTGCTGTTGAGGTGTTGCTGGCGGCAGGTTGACCGAAACAGGCAACTGCTTGGCCGATCGGGGGGCTGTCGGGAATTGGACAACGCCGATGGCTGGCAGGATCAAAGCCAAGCAACTGCTAGCACAAATGAGGATAAGGCCAGTGAATTTCATGCTCTAGTCCTGGAAAAACAGGGATTTGCGAACGGAATTGCGTTTGTTGCGAGAGCTTAGCACAACTTGCATGCTGAAATCGACAGCAGTCCCAATTGTGCTAAGCTATGGGACCTACCTGCAACCTTCCCCACGGAGAGACGAAATGTTCCAATCATTATGCTTCCTGGTTGCCTTGTCGATTTCGATTGGTTTTACCATCGAAAGGGGGTACGGCGATCTAATGGCAGGAGCAGCGATTGTTGATATCACGCCCGTGTCGTTTCCAGTCCTCATCAATGGGGGGATGACGAGCAACACAGCCACCTCGGTTACCACACCCATTCATGCACGAGCCATCGTCCTCAATGACGGTTCGGAACGGGTCGCTATCGTGGTCGTTGATAGCTGCATGCTCTCTCGGCCTTTCCTGGACGAAGTGAAAGCGATGGCCTCCAAGAAAACCAACATTCGAACCGATCGGATGTTGATCTCAGCCACGCACGCCCATTCGGTTCCGGCAGCCATGGGGTGTCTCGGAACCGACGCAGACGAAACCTATTTGCCGTTCCTTCGAATCAAATTGGTAGAAGCCATCGAGTTGGCAAATAATCAACTAGAACCGGCCCGTGTGGGTTGGGCTGTGCGGAACGCAGCAAATTATACCGCCGTGCGTCGATGGATTCGTCGGCCCGATCGAATCGCAGAAGATCCATTCGGAAACAAAACCGTTCGTGCCAACATGCATGCCGGACGAGTCTGGGATGATGTTACCGGCGAATCAGGTCCAGAAGATCCGGATCTTTCCTTGATTTCAATTCAATCCAAGGCCGGCGAGCCGATCGCGCTTCTGGCCAATTTCTCAATGCACTACTTCAGCGGCGAAAAGCCTGTGGGTGCCGACTACTTCGGTCGCTTTTGCGATGGCATGAAATCGCGGATCGCCAAGGAGCCCGCTGGGGGGCGTCCTCCATTCGTTGCGATCATGTCGCATGGTTGCAGCGGCGACATTTGGCGTATGGACTACACCAAGAAAACGCCGATCGAATTTGAAACCATCAAGATCGAGGATTACACCCAAGGGCTCGTCGATATAGCTGCCGAAGCATATGAAAAGATAGTGCATGACGAAAAAGCGGACCTCGCGATGGGCGAAGCACGATTGCACATGAAGTATCGTGTTCCCGATCAGCAACGCTTGGACTGGGCGAAACCCATCGTCGAGAAATTAGCTGGCCAACCACCCAAGACGACTGCGGAAGTCTATGCTCGTGAACAAATCATCCTCGACGAACGAAAAGAGACGGATATCGTCGTTCAAGCGCTTCGTATTGGTACGATCGCGATTGCAACGACGCCGACAGAGACGTATGCGTTGAGCGGCATGAAATTAAAGCTACAAAGTCCGCTCACTCAAACGATGGTGATCGAACTTGCTAACGGTGGCGATGGATACATCCCCCCACCCGAACAGCATGTCCTTGGGGGCTACAACACTTGGGCGGCCCGTTCGGCTGGTCTTGAGGTCGAAGCGGAGCCAAAGATCGTAGAAGCGTGTCTTGAGCAACTTGAGAATGTTTGCGCGAAGCCACGAAGATCCTATATTCAGAGCCGCGGGTTCGCTGTCAACAAAACTCTTTCCATGCAACCGGCAGCCTACTGGCGGATGGACGAAACCGCTGGCCCTAGAGCGATCGATTCTTCCGGCAATCATTTGGATGGATTCTATGAGCCCGGAGTTGTGTTTTTCTTGGAGGGGCCCGCGTCGCAAGACCACTGTCTAGATGGCGAAGTGAATCGATCGGCCCAAATGGCAGGTGGTCGTATGCTCGCTCGCGTGTCGGATTTGGGTGACCAGTACAGTGTGTCGATGTGGATTTGGAATGGCATGCCACTGGACGGTCGCGACGTTGCTGGCTGGATGTTTTGTCGTGGCCGCAATCATGGACATCTGCCCCAGGGTGATGCATTAGGGTTGGCGGGCAAGGGTGAGAATGCGGGCAAGCTAATCTTTCAATCGGGAAATCGCGATTGGGTGATCGGCAAGACGATCGTTCCTCGATGGACTTGGGCAAAGGTCCAGTTCGTTCGCGACGGCAAGACGGTGCGAGTCAATCTCAATGACAATCCAGAACCAGAGATCAAGACAGACATACCGTTTGATTTGCCATTGGGAGTCGATGACCTGTTTCTAGGCGGGCGCGGGAGCAGGGACTCCAGTTGGGAGGGGCGAATCGACGAAGTGGCCATATTCCGAAAACCGCTCCTCGGTCCGTGAGCATGTTCGGGATCACTGAGCATGCCGCGCAGCAGACTGATTTTGCTCCTCATGGCCTTGTTTCATGAGAAGCAAAGTTTGGCGGGTCAATACTCTCGCCGACAGGTGGTTTGAGCCCCCACGACCTTGCGACGTGGATCGCTAAAGTTTATAAGGTCGCGAACGAGGGAACTTGCTCACCCGTTTGACCCTCTCTTTTATGCTGGAAATTCGTATTTCGCCACGATCATCAAATCCTCAAGATTGCCAATGTCGCCCTCCGCAACGGCTATCGCAAACTGCGTGTCAATCTCGATATTCGCGTTATCGCCGCGGCATAATTTCCAGGCATCGATTCGGCTCAGGTTCGTTGGCGCGGCGCCATCGACCGTGATCGCAAAATTTGCCGGATTGTTTTTCACCTTTGCAAGGAAGATCACGTTCTCAATGGTTGCATCCAGTGACTGTACAAAATACGGCAATCTGGTTTTGTCCAGGGTTAACTGCACGGTGGCGTCCTGCTTGAGCAGATTCCATTCGTTTGGCATCTCGTGTTTCATGTCGATCGCCAGATGAAGCCCCGCTTGCGACAGTTGCTGCTTGATTACAAGGAGTTGTTGCTTTAGAGCCGAAGCTGCGACATTCTTTAGCGAGCTACCGCCCTCTCGTGCCGTATATCTGACATGCACGATCGCATCAGCAATTGTCTCGTAATCAAACTGTCGGACATCGGCGGGAAGTTCCAGCCGCCACGTTCCGATTGCTCCGCACCCTTCAAATGGCAGGTATCTTTCGTCTCGGAAGTTTAGCTCAAACATGCCGCTATCGTTCTGAGAGTTACTGGCGGCGATTGATTGAATGGATCCGACGTTGTAGACAAATCTTTCGTCCTTGCCGGGGTCCTCGGCATAACCAGTGGCGGCCGCATTGTCGGGGTTCGAATTCTTTCGATACCGGTTGCTTACCAGCGAGAGTTTTGCACTCACCGATGTGTAGGGGCCGGCGATACACGGCAAGCTCAAACTTACGGATTTGACCCTGCGGAAATATTGTCCCGGATGATCCATGTCATAAATCGCCTCGGGTATTTCGAAATTACAAGCTCCCGTGGCACGTAGTTGTGCCAAAGCGAGCGGGTCGAGCATCGAAAGTGAAACGTGTTTGGTTATCTCATATTCCCGCTTGTTCTTATCGAGATAGCTTGTTTCCATCCTCTTCAGATCATGGAAAAGCATGTCCGCGCTCTGCAGGCCTTTTTTCATGCTGTCCCAGTAACCGAATCCGATAAACGAATCATCGTTGCCGAGTTCGAACTTATAGGAGCGTTCGGCTTTCTTTGCCATGTCAAAGGCAAGCTGATAGGCGCGGAAATAGACCGAACTTATTTGCCCAATCATCCAATCGTAAAGCTCTTTGTTCGTAAACTTCGAGCGCATGAATTCGTCTGTTTTTTCAGAATTTTCGATCTGCAGATCGTGGTTTTTCAAATCCGTTTCCGCAATTTCCTTGCGGATCTCGGCAGCGACGATTTGCCTGTCTATTTGAACAAGTTCTTTCGTTGCAAGTCGCTCCTGGAGTTTCCAGTCGTCAAAACGCCTATCATAGCCGCCTAAAATCGAAGCGCGATTTGCCTCAAAAGAGGCTACTCCGCTCAGGATGTTTAAGATATCCGCGCCAATCGCCGTAGCCTTGGAAAGCGCCGACCCTCCGAGTTGCATCACTACTTCTGGCGAGCCGCCAAATCCGTTGGCGCCCACATGAAACTCAGGGATCAACGCCAGCGCTCCGGCAACCGTTCTGACAATCTGGGACTGGAACTGCAGGTCCTGTGCTTCGCTCAACTTGTCAAGATTGAGTTGCTCGTTTGGTATTATCTTTTCAATGTCTTGATAGTATTTCTTTCGTTCCTCAGTAACAATTTTGGTTCTATTCAAAATGTTGATCTGCTCTTTGGCCTCCTTTATCTGAAGCGTCTTCATGTCTCTGACGGCTTTCAGAACTTTTATTTCCAGTTCACTCCGCAACAGCGCCATTGCCTCCGCATCTTTCTTTTCCAGAGCCACCAGAAGAGCGTTTCCTAACCCTCTGACTTCCTGGATTAACTCCGACGCTTTCTGCGAAAGGACATTGAATCGGTAATACGGTGCCGGCGCGTTCAATCCCCCCAGCACAGCCGAAAGGTCAAGCCCCGACGCGGCGGCCCGGACAAGCATTCCCGGGTCGATCGGCGGGGCAAACAACGCCAGGCTGCGTTCGATGCCGTCAATATTCTGGCAATGTCTGATCTTAAACAACCTGTCTGCGATCCGGTCCCAATACGCCAGCATTTGACCGTTCTGCGGAACGCAAAAATAAAGCGTGGACAACGTGGCCGGGGGTGGCGGAGGCGGCGGGAGATCCTCACCGCCCTCGGGCGTGGCTGTCAGATCCGGGAGAATATTTTCCAGATCGATGAGCGCGTTGCCAAATGCGTCAATTTTCTCTTCGATTTGGTTATACGTCTCGGACGGCGGCTTCACTGCAGGCGGCACGATGCGCGGTTTAGGTCCGAGCAGTTTATCGGCCAGGGTGTACATCTGCGTCGCCTGTGCGATCGATTCCATCGTGTCCTGCCGGAACAGAAAATCTCCCCATTCGGTGAGCATGTCAATGTACTTCATTAACACGGCTTTCTGATAAGCAACCGTGCGAAAGCGCGCTACGGCGTGCGGTTTAAAAGGCTTCGTGCGCCATTCATCAATGGCAAACTCAAGCTCTGTTTTTATTGCCGGAGTAGCAGGGTTAGAGACGTTATACAACAACGTGTCTATCCGCTGGTTAATGTAGTCGGAATCATGGGTCAGATAAAACGGCTTTGTCACCCAATACTTTTGCGGCGCGTCGCCGTTTAACGCCCCGGTAGGATTGAAAATGTAGTGGAACCAAGTCATCGCCTCTTCAAACCGCTGGTTCTTCGTCAATCGCGTAGCCAATAGGAACGGAACGTGGAAAAACATCTCCCAGTTGTAGGAGCTGTAACTGCCGTCGCTCTGAAAATCGATGTCCTCCACGGGCCTTGGTTCCGGAACCGATGGAGTCGGGTGATATTGAGTAATGCCGGCAAAATCGAAAGAGGATTTTTGTAGTTGGGTATCGCGGTCCATCAACTTTGGAATGCCATGTTTGTAAAGCGTAGTTTTTAGCGGGCAGACCAGTGGATGATACATGTTCATGAACCGCTCGCCATAGTGCCAAAACCAAACGATCAATTCATTCAAAATGGCCAACGCATTTCGGGTGTCCAGCGTGTCGAAAAAATGATAGGCCGTTCGTTTTAACTCGAAATCGCGCTCGCCAGTCCTCTCGTCAACCTTTGTTTTGTAAGCTCCCGGAATTATCACATATGCATGTTTGCTGTCTTCCATGAAGTAAGGAAGAAATGTCCCCACCGGCCACTTGAGACGCCGGTTGTCGAACAGAGTCGAACTCACATGGTTAAACAGCAATTGTAGAATCAGCATAAACAGATCAATTTCGGTAAATTGATGAGGGTATGTTATGCGGAACTTACCGGGCGTGTTTTGCAGCAACGTCCCGTAATCATATAGATGAAACCCGTGCCGCACCGCCAGGTCATCGACGGAGTCTGCATTCTGCTCTTTGTATTTTTGAGCCCGAAGCGCAGTGTCTTTAAAGTCGGGATAGAAATCGTTTAGATAAAGTTCTTTCCACGGCTTCAACAGCTCCGGATAGCCTTTACAGCCCGCAACTTCAAAAATACCGGACAAATGATAGTGATCATATTCACCATCACCATTGTTCTTTATCAGCCAGATCTGATCGAAAGCCGGCACATAGGTGAAAGTATAGTCATTGACTGGCAACGGAGCAGTCGTGTACGCATCGGGTGTCGTGATTGCGTCCTTCGAAACTCGTTTCGGTTGCCAGATGCTGTTTGCTAGCTCGCTGATGGCGATCTGTATCTTTAGCTTGCGTCTCGGCTTGTCGGTTGACTTTTCACCCGGATCGTCGATGTTTGGCACCGTTGATTTGACATCAGGATCAGGCTCTTCGGTGAAAACCGGCCAGACCAAACAGAGCCGGTTGTTTCGCATAAACGCCAGCAAATGGTCGCCGGAAATGTCCAGATCAACTTTTTCCCAGGGCGTCCAGTATTGTTCTTTTTCAAAGCGACGATAGTAATAGATTGCTGGATCGCCCCCCTTCGTCCGAGCAAAAACATGCATCGTTCGGATGTTGACTTGGTACCATGTAGCCATCACTTCCAGAAAAGCAATGTCGTCAAGTTTTTCGAGATAGCGAATAAGAGCCTGTTCCGAGTTGTAATCGTTTAACTCGTTCTGCAGCAATTCATTTTCGAGCTCCTTGAATAAGAATGATTTGTCGTCGCGCAATTCTGCCTCGATCCAATTCTCGGGATAAAGAAATACTTTTCGGTTGGCCTCCCAAACGCGATAATTCTTCATCCATTTCCATTGTTCCCAATTCGGATCGTCTGTCAGATTAGCAGCGGATTTCGGCTCCAAACCCATCAGACACCGCTGACCAAAAAGCTGAATCGCGCCGTGAGCTTGGACGATTCTTGAGGACGGCATGCACGATTCCATCTCGACATCTACGAGAAAGTGGTCGAACAATCCGTTCTCGTCTTTCAGATTCGCATTCGTTGCCAGTAAATACGCGACCAGCGCGTTGCGCTTCTGAGGACGGATAGCGTCCATTATCTCTTTCAAAGTGCTAAGCCATGTATCCTCGTCATACCTCGCCTTTAATGCCATCCTCGCCGCTGCCGCATCTGCAGCAACCAATACTGGTTTCACAAATTCCTTGGCCTGAGCCAACGTTACGCCCAGCGTCCTCAAATGACGTGCGCACTTATCAACCGATTCCCAGGTTTTTGGGTTGCGATAATTGTTCAACGTAAACATAGGGAATAGATGCGCATCGATCGCGTCAATATCCGTTTTGTCATAACCCGTGAGCACCGAAAAGGCCTCGATCCATGAGTTGCGCAAGGTTGCCGCCAGCAACATATCTGCCAACGTGTAGAATGTGATCGGATTCTCCGCATCGGCCGGATTGGGAACCGGCGTCAACTGCTTCGCGATGTCCAGGATCTTTTTAAAGTCAGCGTAAGTTGAAAATCCAGCCGCAGCTTGTCCCGTTTTGTAAGGAATCCTGTCGAGTTCAAACCACCCCAGGGACTGGTTGTTCTTCAGATGCCATTCGGCGGTGTCGGGCGTGAGTTTAAAAGATTTGATCAGCGGGAACAGTTTGTGCAGTAATCGCACGGCATCATACTGCTGCGGGCATGCTGCCGGTGAAATCGGGCTAGCCGTCAAAACTATGTCTTGCCGTAGTACATCGCCAAGTGCCGCTGTTCCCGGCGCTGGCTGTTTCAGCTTGGCGTTGTTCAAAACGGCGGCAGTCATCTCCATATCCGCCTTGAAGGTTGCCGAAATTGTTTGCGTCAAAACAACCGTGGTGTCCATTTGGAAGAGGTAAGCTGATATCGCGTCAAAAAAAGCCTTGACCACTGCGAGCCGACTCGCCTCAGACTGAGCGGCGCCCAAGGCGGTGACCTTTGCTTTGATATCAGTCGTTGAAAAGAGCCCAGCCAGTTTCGCATCGACAGATACATTTGCCGCCACGGCGAGCGCAGCCGAAGTGACTGTTTCGATGAACGCCGAAAAATCCTTGACATCCTGTTCGCTCAGACTGCTCAGCTTCGCAAGCGAGTTTGCCAGCGCCTCTTTTTGCTCTACCGCCGGTATGTTCAAGTCAAACGGAGAGAGATTTGAAGTCTGGGCTTTCTTATAAGCGGTTTGAAGCTGTTCGAGTATTTGCTTAATCTTGTCATCCTTGATTTCCAGATCAATGAGCGGAGGGTTCTCTGATTCGTGTCGGATCATGAATGTCAGATCGGCAAGTTTCAGAGGGAATTTCGTTGCCTCCTTTGCCTTCTCGATAAACTCAAGCGTCTTCTCCGGCGACTCCGTTACGTCAATCGCGGTTAACTGAGTGAGAATGACGAAATCTTCCGCCTTCAAGCGCAACTTCTTGATCAGTCTCGCAGCGGCAAACAGTCTGCTTAAGTTCTCGAACGAAACGCTTCCGCTCGGCAGGAACGTTGCGGGCGGAAGCAGTTTATCCAAATCCTTTTCCGACAGTTGCAAACCAACGGCAATGGATTTTTGGAGATTCACAAGCAGTTGTGTCCCCGCGCTGACCTTGTCAACCGCCAATCCCTCTTCAATGAATCCGTTCTTTGCCTTGTTGAGAAAAACTTGATGATAGAGCGGTTTCTTGCCGTCTTCCGATAATTCAACATGGGGTAGGAATCGATAAAAGCCGGTCAGTTCATCGAGTTTGATGCCGCTGATCTCGGAGATCTTTAGCAGTGTTGCCGCCTTGATCAGGCATGCGTCGTCAAGCGTACCATTACCCAGTCTCTGTTGCGAAATAATCTCGTCGAGGGTCTCAAAGCTCCATTTCGTTTTCTTTTGCAGACGCAAAAACCGATGAATTCGGTCAAGTACTTTGTTGCTGAGATTAGCGATCTCTTTTTGAGCGGTATCGCAGGTGAGGTCGAGATGCTTGATAAAAAGTTTCTTCGTCGGATCGATGAACTTCAGTTTTAAGAAAAGCACAAGCTCTTTGTACGTCAGTCCGGTCTTGTCAAGGAATTTGCTTACAACCTTGAGTTCATTTGCGGCATCAGCTGCGGCGGTATTCCAATAATCTTGTTGATTTGCTGGTTTGGGGGTCACAATCAGCGATCGCTCGGCATCGTTTAAGCCGAGGTGTTCGGCAGCAATCGACTTTGCGTCAGGTACGCCCGCCGATTGAAGATCCGCCATTAATTCGTGCCGCTTAATGTCAAAGCGCGAGAAATATGCCTTTGCCTCCGCATGAACAAGGTCAAACGGCAATTTGAATGCAAACGATTTATTACTCAGCTCGGCGTAAGCGGCGGTATTGACATACGCCGGAGCAGCGGCAAGTTCGTCTGCCGGCCAAAGCGTTTGGCGCAGACGAAAGATTCGGTACTGATTTGGTCCGGTGCGGATCGCCTTGCAAACAGATTCCTTGTCGCGAACATAGTGCGGCAAGTTTGCGGCCGAGCCCACTGATGTTTCCGTTTCGTGAACCAACGCATTGGGGGTTATGGGTATGCGCGCAGTTTGTATCGCTGTGAAAAGGGCGTTCGAGATTTTTCCTAAGAGTGGGTTGGCTCCATCGGAAAGCGGGCCGGTGTACGCAAATCCCGGGTCGGGGGTAACCGCTTCTTCGAGCAGCTCGCACACCAAGTCGATGTACGGCACCGGCGTATTCGCATTCTCACAGCTCAGGTCAATATCGCCAAGATCGGGACGGCGATCAAACAACGTATCTTTCGCATTTGAGACGCCGTGCGGCGTTACAGTGAGATCACTGACGACTCGCTTGTTCAGGAATTGCAGCAGTTCAACCAGGTACGCAGCCGGACTGTAGACCGATCGGCAGTGTTCGCAAGCGCAGGAGTCCGTCATTTTGAACAGCGATTTGAGGTTTGGGAAATCGTTGCCAACCTCAGCAAGCTTGAGGCTCAGAGTGTTCATACCTAGCGCAGCTACCTCCGCGCCGTTCATAGCGTCCTGCAAGTCGCCAGCGACGAGCATCGCCGCAGTGTTGACCCTTTCAGCTTTTCTATAGATATCCGTCGCTTCTTTCGTTGTCAGACCCGTTGCCGGTGCGATCTCTTTCAAAAAGCGCGCTTGCCCCAGAGCGGTGATGCCTTGCGCCGAGTGGATGTTCTTTTTAAGGAGAGCGTTTGTTTTTCCGTAGTGCGGAATCAGCTTAAAAACACGTTGAATGGACTTTAATTCCCGCCGCATACCTTCATTTTCTTGCGTCGCGAGTCTCTCCTTTTTCACAAAGAGGTCGATGTTTGTTTTTGCCAAGTCAAATTCGGCGTGTTCGGCGAACAGCGACTTGAGCGAGTTTTGATTTTCAAATACTCGGTTCTTTTCACGCTGTAGCTGAGCCGCGAAGGCGACGCTCGGAAATTCTTTTTCCATTTTTCGCACCAGCGTCGACGCGTGAAAATCCAACACCTTGTTGTCAACCGACTGCCCCGCGACCATTGCCTTGCTGGCAACATTGGCCAGCAGTTCTTTCCAGTCGGCTTTGTTCATTGCCGCAAGTTTCTTCATGTCCTCCGGCTTTCCGATCTTCTGCGATTTCCTGACCTCGTCAAGCAAGCCTTCGTCAAAACCCAAAATCTGAGCCAACTCCGCAGTCAGTCTCGCGTCTATCGGTTTGGCTCCCGGAGCCAGGAAATTCGGGTCGGCAATCTGCTTGAACGATGTATCGAGATCCTGCTTGTTCTCGCTCAGGATCTTGGCGATCTGCGTTATTTTGTCGTTCTCAATCAAACTGCCGAGGACAGCCAGCACCTTTCGTGGAAATTCGGTTCGGTAATAGTCCTCAGCCTTTGGCTTGAACATGCTTAGCAGTTCAAAGTTCTTTTTCCAATTCCTTGGTGTCCTGTTGGGCACCAAATTTTCTTTATGGGCCGATGCAACATCGGCTTTCACTGCGCTCGGGTCCAAAAGTGAAGCATCAAAAAGCAACACGTTAAGATCGGTATTCAGATCGATGAAAAAGCGGACGTTAAACGCTTTTGTTATGTCATTTCTTAGCAGCGTGTTTTTGCGCAGCAACGCATAAAAGAAATCTGCGTCGGCCTTCGTCAATGCAGCCAAACTATGCGCGACTGAAAGGTGACCGATCTTCTCCGCAGCTATCCCGGTTTCGCGAGAAAGAAAGGTCACGTCGCGGTTCTTTTCATTTTCCTGTAAACCGGTCAGTCGTACATCTTCAAGCAGCGGGCTGACCTCGCCCAGGACGAGATCGAACTCATTCTCCTCCGCAGGCATGTCGCCGCTGATCGTAATGTCTATCGTTTCGCGGTCAGAGGCATTAAAAACCGTGCCATCCAGGCCGGAATCGTAGTGAAGAGTTTTGCCTCGCGGGCCGAAGACTTGCACACTCAGATCGGCGCTTTGCCTTTCACCAGATTTAACCATGTCCGCCGAATACACGATCTTGTATTCGCCCTTGGAATCGGTCAAACTCTCACCCAACAGGGTCAGTGACCTAATGTCACGGTCGTAAGCCTTTACCAACAGCTTCGCCAACCGTCTGCCGTTGCCGTCGACAACTCGTCCCTGGACCACATAATCGGATTTATCTGTATTTCTCATGATCTTTGACCCTCGCGTTCTCTTTCACCAACTATTTCAATTACAAGATAGTACTTTGGAGCTGATTACCATTAATCTCTATTTTCAACCCTAATTTGCGCTCGAAGACCACCCATGCACTGACGCCCATGTTTGCATTAAATGATCTTGAGACCATGGCCCTCGAGCTGCAGCGACAAATTCATCGTAAGTGCTGAAATTTGCTGGGTCGGGTAAAGTAGAACTTGACCCACCCCCTGACGGATCAGGTGACGGACTAGATGTTGAAGTTACGATTATTGACGCTCCATAGTTTGCCCCGGCACCTACCAGAACGACCGGCGTCATCACCCCAGGTGACCTTAACGCAGCTGCGGTGAAGTTTAGCAAAGGCGAAGTGATTGGCGGAGTAGCGATTCCCGCCGCGTTCATCACCGTAGCAGCGTAGGTTGAACAGCTATTTGTGGTCAAGGAGTATGCGCCATATCCAGCCTCGCGACCAGCATTTGTGACTTGAATTGCGCGATTCATGGAGTTAAGTGCCGCCGTAGCTTCAGTAGCGCTCACCGGAACGGTTACCGAGACAGATCTTGCCAATCTGTGAGTCATGTCGGCTGCTTCGATGCTTTCAACAAATGCCGTGCCTCCCGTTACAACACCGGAAGTTTCCTGAGCGCCTTCTACCGCCAAATGAGACCATGTTGTGGTGCCCTCAGCGGTCGTAACCCCAATATAGTTGTGCCCTGGCCCTAAAGCTGGTCTCAAAGCAAGAGTTATCGAAGGAGTCGATTCTGCAACTGCGGGAGCTGCAGCCCGAGATCCCCCAGCTACCGCCTCAGCGACTGCAGGAGCAGCTCGTGGAGTGGATGCCGCCCCAGTCCCAAGCACCGCCGGCACGGCTGCAGGCGCCCGTGTAAGGGCACCAGCGCCTAATGTAAATGTAATGCCAATTCCTGCATCTGTCAGTCTCGCCGCAGTAGGGCTCATGCCAGCAGCTTGCAGACCGGTTGATGTCAAACTGTCGGTGTGCGTCCCGGTCCAAACTTCTCTCAATCCGGCAACTGTTGTGTCCAAGCCATGCGCTGTTACAATCACGCCACCGCCAATTCCGACAACGGCTCCGACACCTGTCGGTGACGTCGCCACACCAGCGGCAATCAGGCCTCCACCTGCGACCATTTCAAAGGCTCCGCCGACGACTCTCAACGCTCCCGTAAACCGCGTCCAATTGGACGGCTCTTCACTTTGCTTGCCGTTCTTGTCCATTCGTCTTGTCGGAGTATTGCGACAATACGAATAGACATTAATGCCGTCTCCAAGCCCGATAGGATCACTATTCAGCCATCTGGCGAGCCACGGCAGGTAATACCTGGCGCTGTGGTATTCGAGGCCCGATTCTTCATCGCGTTCCATGCCGGTGAAGCGGTAGCGTTTGGCGGCGGATTTGATGGCGGTGTTTTTCGCCTGATAAGCGGTGGTGCCATACGGGTGATACTCTTCGTAGCTGATCACGGCGGCGTTGGTGTCGAGTTCCATCGCGGCTGAGCCAAGATGGTTGTGCATCTGATAGCGAGTCAACTGCTTTTCGGTGCCGTCATCAACATCGTTGCGAGTTTCGACCATGACAAAGCGATGTCCCTGATCCATCAGGCTCAGGCTTTCTCGCTCAAGCCCTGCATTCCCGCCGCTGTGCTGTTTAAACAACTCGTAACCGGCGACATAGATGCGCTCTTCTTTGCGCGTCGGTGCCACGCCCGGACCCGCCGAATTCTCGGTGATCTTGCGGATGCGCTGCCCGCCGCCATCATATTGGTAGTAGGTGGTTTCTGGCGTTCCGCCGTCGTTGCGCCGCTGCCTAACCGTTCTTACGACCTCCTCCTTAAAGTTCCAGCCGATGTCCTCGAGATGCGGCATCTCTGTGATAAATCCGTGCTGCGCGTGGTGCGAATAAGCATAAGTCTGGGCGCCAATTTGCGTGTTCACCAAACGGTTGTTGATTGCTTGGTAGGTGTAGTTCCTTGTCCAATTGTTGCCGGTCGCTTGATGACGCATACGCTGAATATTTCCGACCGAATCATATTCGTAATCCTGCGCATAATTGCGGATCGCCATGGCGTCGCCGGGATTGGTCGGACGAATGAACGGCGCGTCGTTCCAATTGTCTTGCGAGTTAATTGTAAGGGCGGCGTCATTCTCTCTGCCTGACGCGCGGATTAAGCGATAAAGTGCGTCGTAAGTGTACTCGCAAAGGCCAGTGACCTTGGCGTTGTCAAAAAACACAACCGGCACATCCTTGTCCTCGATAAAAGTAATGTTCGCCGCTGCGTCGTAGGTGTAATGCCAATCCTGCAATCGATCGCCGAGTTGCCGCTTGCTTTCCAACCGGTTTAGCCGGAATGTTTCCTTGTCGTAATAGAACTTGGTAACGACATCATTGCCGTAGGTGATGCTCTCCCGCTGCCCCTTTTCGTTGTAATCAATATTGTTGATGTAGGTCACAGCCACAGCCCCGCCGGGATGAAGCACGGTTTCGCTGTTCAGTAATCCGGCTTCGTTATAGGCCGGTGTGATGACGCTCCCGTCCGGAGCGAGCTGGCTGGTCACTCGGCCCAATGCGTCGGTTTCGGTCTGATAAGTAAATTCGTCCGGCTCAAGGTCAGCGGCAAGATTGGCATCTATCCAATTGCAGACTTCCTTGTATTTTCGGAATAGCCTGCGAGTCGTCGCTACGGGTTGTCCCCTGAAATCGTATTCCTCAGTTTCCATCAAACCGCCGGTATCATAATGTTTGATCGGTTTACCCAGGATGTTTATCGCCTGCAAAGCGGCTTCGTTTGCCCGGCCGGGCAGCAAAAGGTTTTCTCCATAAATCGTCCGGTCAAAGATGTTGTCCAGCAGCGATGCCCCGTCGCCGCCGACAACTTTGGAGTGCGTTGGGCGATGCAGCGGGTCGTCATAAAAGAATTGAAATTCGTGGTTACGTTCGTCCCAAGTTCGCTGCGGTTGTCCGAGGACATTTTGTAGCGTCCAGCGTTGCCCCGCGTCCATACTCTGCTGGTAACACGGGCTACCGAGCATGTCATATTTGTATGCCATGACAACATTGCTGCGGGCATCAGTAACACTCCTGAGATTTCCTTCGACGTCGAGTATTGTCGAAGTCCGATAAAAAAGATCACCGCCAAGCAAGTCTTTATTGTGCTCGACTTGCAGCACTTGCCGTCCCAGCGTGTCGGTGTGAATTACGGTCGGCGTATCAGCATGCATTTCTGCTTTTTCGGCAGACAGCTTTTCCCTAGCCGGATCCTTCCCTTCGGCCGCGAGCTTTGCATCGATCAGGCGATTGATACGATCGCTGTGCCATTGTGATTCGAGGATCGTATCGTTCTGGTCGTAAACCCGCTGCTTCCACGAATCAAATTCTGTCCGTGCAATGGTCTTATCGGGAAACTCCGTCTTGATAACTCGACCCATTGCGTCGTAATAAACTACCGGAGTGACGCCGGTCTCGACCAACTCTTTCAAATCCTCATACTTGTGAGTCGTCGAAAAATACGGCTCGTATTGTTTGACCGGATTTCCTTTGTTGTTCAGAACAGTCCGTCCGTTTCCGATCCACCTAATCTGTCGTGGAACCGCCATTGCAGTATCAACATCTGCAATCGCATAAGTGTTGTCCGCATTTAAGGTTACCTGTTTCGCTTTGCCCGGTTCGGCCTGGACCTTCTTCATCACAACCCCCCCCAGTCCGTTTGAATACTCAAACGAGATTTGAACCGGCGAATTTGGATTGTCACTAAAGTGCTTTTCACGCAATATCGAGCCGACAACAGACGGCTGTGTACCTCCAGAGTTTAGATGGGCATGGAGGTCATAAACAAATCTTGCCGTTGCATTTTTCAGGAGAGCTTTCCCGGCAGCGGTTACCTGATTCGCGGAAACAGCTGCGAAGAAGTTCCCGATCATTGCTTCGTCTGCTGGAGTTGAAAATTCAGAAAGACCGGTTAGGTCGTCAGCCTCTGCTCCTTTGCCAAAAACGGCAGTTGCCTTCAAAAAACCAAGCTCGTCGCTGATGGCCTCGGAAATATTTCCGTTTACATCTCGGAGACGACGGGGCGCAAGCGTGCGCATATTGAACGCCAAGACCCGCGATCGGTTTCCAAGCGCATCTTCGATCTCTTCGACAAACAAGAAGTAATCGGAAAAATAGCTGACCTTCGTGATCGAGCCGTATGGATCTGTAAATGAAACCGGCATGAAAAAGCGGTTTTCGGCGGCGCTCAGCGTCTCGCCCGCCGAAACGTATTGGACCGTGCCCGAACGTATCCACCAGTCATTGTCCCCTTCGCTGTGAGTCAACTTTCCTTCGAGCATCAGCGCCGTATTGACCTTGGTTCCATAAAGGTCGCTTAGAAGAGGCAGAGTGTAGGCCAGCTGGTAACTTTCAAATGTGATTCCTCTTCTCGCGAGTTGATGCAACGGCAGCGATGAATTCAGTCCGTTGTTATAAAAGGTCGTTCTCACGTGTTCGACAAGGCGCTTTTCAGGCGATCCGAATGGCGGATTTCGTTCAAAATCGTGGTATTCGACCTTCGTTGCAGCCTCGAGAATGTTCGCAAAATCGCCCAGGCTGTAAATTGCTCCTGATCTTGCGACACCTTTTAGCTCATAGGTTTTCACCTCAGAAGGCAGTCGCAGGCGGTGGTCATCGATCGAAGAAACATCGTTTGTAAACTTGGTTTCCGTGTAAATGATGTGGGTCGTGTTTTGTGCCGCTTGGGTTTCGGCGGGAAGTGCGGCATCTACCAACATCCGCGGGTAAACGACAGACGCCGATTCGAGAATATTTCCATACTCATCGAGCTTCAGATTTAGACTGTGCGATATTCGAGGATCATTCGGGTTTCGCTCATAGCTGTAACTTAGCGACTCGCTCTCTTTGACCGTGAAAACCGCATACTTGTTGTTTCCCTTGGGTTGCAGCAGTTCGATCAAGCAGTTATGCGTCGCCACCGTGAAGGGGGTCATTTCTTTTTTTATCTGGTGAGGCGTTGCACCGGTCAGCGGAGCATCTTTCGCAAACGTCTCGACGCGCAAACCCATGCTCTTGCAGGCGCGAAACGCTTCCCGCAATTCTTGTGGGCTCAATTCAGCGATCAACGATGGATCGATTCCGGGAGCTGCGATTAGCCGGGCATCCGGCAGACTTGTTTCAAAATGAGCAACGGGAAAACCCTTCTTCGCTAACTCTTCAAACCAGTACTCCTCGGAATACTGGCCGAGAATAACGTCCTTCCGCAGGAAGGCACCGGTGTGAAACCAGGATCGCGTCAAAACCGGCGCTTGATGCAATTCAGCGTCAACAATATTGGTCCCGGGGCCTTTAGCCCAGTGTTGGAAATGCTCCGAATCCGTTTGTTCAACCATACCAAACCCTCGGAACTCTCTCTCAGCATGATCGAAGTAACCGTGATGGTATTTGTAGGACGAGACGAACCGATAACCCGAAATCGCATCCCTTGTCTCGGTTTGTTCAACACAATGCACGGGAAAATGAAGTTTGGTGATCCATGGCCTCCCGGCATTTTTGTCTTCCAAATAAAATTTAGTAGACGGAGCATATCGAAAAGACACTTCCTTACCCAGATTATTCTTGTATCCGGTCATCAAATGGGGCTTTTTGCTGTTCATCAGATCAACATACCGCAGCGGTGCCAAGGAATGCTTGCTGAGATCGCTAGACCAAACGATGCAGGCAACGCCATTGCCAAGTAAATCAGTGACCGTGACACTCGAACGATTGGATATTTCCGGGAACGATTCAATTTCATAGACCGGTCCCGTAAATGAGTTGCCGCTCAGATTCAACCAACATGTAACCTTGTTTTTTCCAAGATAGATGACGTCCGCCGTTCCCGATCCGTCGATGTCGGCAATCTGTATCCCGGCTGGATTGAATGAGTCGGGGTGATCAAAAATCGGCGCATTGTCCATCGCAACTTTGGCGCCAAATCTGCCGTAGCCGAGATTCGGCCAATAGCAAACCTCGCCGTTCCTGATCCGCACGATGTCGGTCAGACCATCCCCTTTCATGTCGGCCAAGAAAATGCTCTGTGTCAGGTCGGAAAAAAGCACCTTCGGGCCGACTTCCTCGTCACGAGGCTTGGTTGTTTTCTTCGCTGGGGCAAATCCTTTTCTCCCTTCCGATCTGTACCAAGTAAAGACTTGCTCTTCACTGATCAGGACATCGGCCATTCCGTCCCCGTCCAGATCGAGCATCCTTGTGTTGGCGTCGCGCAGATCGATGGTTGGCCAAGCGGCAAAACGTTGAAAGCGCGTCCATTCGTTATCATCGTTCATCTCAAAAAAGCCCTTGGGCTCATTTGTGTAATTGACCAGTTGCTTTTGACCATCCGCATCCAGATCTGAGAGCTGCAGCCCACTGCCAACTCCCGCAAAAGATGGCTTTGGAGAGACCATCTTGGCGCGCGCAAATCTGCCGTTTCCCAGGTTATGTTTGTAGAACCAACTGCCAGCGTGCTCTTTCAAAATGCCTGCCAGACCTTCGTTAAAGAGATCCGTAAACTGATAGGCTGAGTCCCCCAACCCACTCGGCGAATGCACGATGTCATCCGCGCCGATGGTTTTTACTCCTTTGCTCCATTCGTGCTCCTGGTATGTAAACTCGAACGGCGGCAGGCGTTTGTGGGTGTAGGTTCCATCCGCCTTCTTTATATATCCTGTGTTGACAAACGAAGTTAGAAATGTGAAATCTTTCTGAGTGCTTGTATCAAAACCAAAGTCAACGGACCTCACCAATGCCGAGCCTCCGGGGAGCTCGTTGAAGAAGTGGTAAAGCAATACGCGTTTGCATAAACGCGTGGTCCTGATCTCAAATCCCGGTTTGTATTCTGAATAAGCGTCGGGACGAAAATCCCAATCCTTGATTGGAGCGCACGGAGCCGCCAATTCATGTTCACCATAGTCCAGCGTGAGTTGAAACAGAAAATCGGAGTCGACGTTAAACGGATCATCTAACCTTTTGTAAGGAGTCTTGTTCCCATACAAGACGCTTTTCAAGTACAGATTTGTATAGGTGATGTTTCCAGCAGTAATTCGATTTCGATTGTGAAGAAGGCCCGTGTCAAAACCCTTGTCGTCTTCTCGCTTGTAAATGTACTTGATGCAGTTGCCTTTATCGTCAAACGAAAATTCCGGCAGCCATTGATAAATCCGCTTAGTATCCTTCGGATCGAAGATTCTTGAACCGGTCGTCCAGCCAAACAATGTGGTGAAATTTTCCTTGGTTATTAAACGCCACTTCATTTCTGACGTGGCTTTATGCTGCCATCGCTCGATTCGGGCAAAAAGCCCCTCGATCCGCGGCTTGAAATACCTTATCCGAAAATTACCGTCCGGAGAACTTTCCTCCCGGATAATGTAATCCCCGTTCGGGTCGACGCTAAAACTGCCGTCAATTTCTTTTTGAAACTCGGGCACCAGGTCTTCGGCTTCAGAAAAAAGAAAGGTGTCAGACTGAACGGCATCATAATATTGCGGTAGTTGCTTGTCTGTCTTTCGCTTTATCGACGGCAAGTCCAGGCTCCACCCCAGCCCAACCGTGCCATTGCCCGAGCCGGAACTGTAGGACAATCCCAGGCTCGGCGTTGCACCTCTTGCTGGGGATAAAGGAAACGGTATTGAAAACGACGCTGTCCCGTTTACCGCATTGACCGAAAACTTCTCGTCGACGCCTTTGATTGCTCCGCCGCCTTTTGGAAGGTTTAGAGAGGGCACTTCTATCGCGTTTGATTTCGTTTTGCCGCGGTCATTTCTCAGAAAATCAGGCGTTGGGTTTTTTTCCTGCGTTACTTTTTCCACGTTAGGGAGCTCCAGTGTTTTGCTGAACCTTTGCCTTCATGGCGCATATCCATGAGCCCGCGCAAGCTCAAGAGGCCAAATGACTAGCCCAGAATTCGGCCTTAACAACTCGAAACATTCTTTGGGGTCTACTCCAGTATAGGAAATCCAACACCGTTGGTTGGCCTACACTGGCCTAGACGCGCAACATTTTGGCAACAGTGGCTGCGCGTGTCAAACACTTGGGGAGGTTTTTCGTTGTCCGTTGCGATGACGTTCAAGGAGATGCGAATTTGGGCGAAGTGGGATCGCTTTCTCGGTTTGGATTCGCCGAAGGTCGGGCATCCCATGGGTTTTGTGGCGTTGCATTTTCGTTAGGCATTTTCGGATAGGGGCTCTATCCCCGTGGCTTTTCCCAACCCTCCCCGTGGCTTTGCCCAACCCCAAGTAAGTGCTGCCCTCAATACTCGATAACGACCATCGAGTGAACGGCAATGGGTGGCACCTGTACTTCAAGAAAATCTCCGGTCGGGACGACGCTCAGTTCCACTCCCTCGGGTTCCAAGTGCACTCGTTTGGTCAACTTGTTGTTCCATCTCAAACGGATGCCGCCAACAGGAACGGCTTCCTCACGCAAAGGAACATCGACCTCAGGTAATCCATGTCCGTTGCTGCTATCCAAACCATTAAACAAATGCACAATCGTTCGCTCTCCTTCGGAATCTCGCTGGCGGAAGAATGTACTTTGGATGCACATTGGCGCGACGACTTCGATTTGGGGCAGTGACCGCGCGGCCCATCTCATCGCTTTAGCAAAAACGATGCGTTGTTACGGATAGCCATAACTAAAATTGGCGGCGTCAAAACCTGCAGCCATGTACACTACTCTTCCTTTGCCTTGTTCCCCCATAACTACAGAAGGAATCGGCGGCTTGCCTTCTGGGAACATAAACATAGCGCGTTGCATCGGCGGGCGAGAGTCACTCATCAGCACCATCGGACCTTTGAAGCTCGCTTGCACTCCATTTGCGACCAATTTCAAACGCGGATCTGAAATCAATTCGCTGGTTTGCAAGTCGCCTGCTCCCCAACGCATCTCAGCAGCTCCCTGCCGGTTTGCCCAATATTGTTCATCGACAACAATCGCAAAGTTCGCATCCAGTTCAGATCGCTGAGCGGGAGCTTGCGGCCTGCCTAGATAGTCAACACCGAACAGATCGGCCAAGGCGAAATTCGAACGTGGATGCCCAAGTTCATCGCAAAGAGACGTCTCACAAGTCGCCACAAGACCGCCGCCATTCTGGACAAACTGGCGAATCGTTGTGACCTGAGCATTCGAGAGTGCTGCCGCATTTGGGAGCACAAGTACTTTGTAACTTTCAAGTCGGTCCGATCGCAAATCTTGGTCCGTGATGAGTGTCACCGGCAAATGCTCCTCAAGCCCAACTCGAAACACACCCAGCGCGTGGGATAGAAACCGCTCCATAACTTGTCCACCCGCGTAAAACTGGCGTGTCTGCTCGCTTACCAGCAATGCAGCCCATGGTTCGGATACCGCGCGAGTCGTCCATTTTTTTCGCCGCCCTATCTCGCGAATCGTCTCGTCACCAGCTACTTTGCTCGCACCACTTGGCAGAGCAAGCGGCGTCATGGAGCCGTTCGTCATGGCCTGCATGCAACGCACAAACAACTCGTGCCGAGGAAAACCCGAGCCGCTGTAGGGGTTGCCATGTGAGATAATGTACGGCTCGCTAGCGCCGGTTCGACCACCTGTCACTGCTCTTACATAGGCGGCACCAAAGGACGGAACCACACTCGAACCTAGATTCACTTCGTCCAACCACCACTCTTGAACGGGCGAGTCGAACAACAGATTCATACGCGCTGACATAACCCGGGGGCTTGTCAAGAAGTGCCCGTAGCGTCCCGCGTTGGTGGTCCAAGTGTAAACGGCAGCTTGCGGATTCACTTGCCGCAATCTTGCATGCAACTTGCGATACCAATTTTCCAGCTTGCTGTCGGCCCAAAGCAAGTAGACCTTGTAGTCATCGTTAGCCAAATCGATCTTCGTTGGGAAGTTGCGACCGGTCTCTCGTTGATACAAATCCATGTCATACGGAGTGAATTGGATCATCGGGTGATAGTTTCCGTCAAAGGAGACCCCATCGACTTGATAGTCGGAAAAAATTTCGGCAAGATTTTCGATGAGATAGTCGCCGTACGGGGTATTGAGGCTCATGCTTCGCAACGCAATCGTCTCCGGCTTCGTCAGGTCCAAAAGCGGATCGATCGGCTTTTCATCTAAGGTAAGTTTGTTGCGCCATTCCGGATGCTGTTTAACAAACTCAACAGGCGCATACGGAGATACGCCGATGACCACACGCATCTTGTGCCCTCGAATCCGCTCAAACGCCGAACGCATCAAGGCGCTTTCTTTCGCGTCAACCCCAGGCCCGCCATCGCGTTTTAAAGGAAAGTAAGGCTCTGGGCCGCCGGTGTGAATGACCGTAACTCCGAGCCCCGCTAATTCGTCGATGTAGGGAAATGTAGCCGGATTCGCGAAATCGTTAACAAACGCTTTTTGCTGTCCTTCGTATACCCAATCCGCTGGTTCGACACCTTGAAAATCCCGATCTTGGGTATACCAATTCAGCGAGTCGAGCGTTACCGGTCCTTGCGTTAACTGAAATGGAAGAAACGCAAGCGCATTGCTGCTCAAAAGCAACGACAAAAATACAAAGAGACGAGGAAGTATCATAGGAAAGTATTGACTAAGGAAGGCTATTGAGCAGAAGCAGTTAAGGCGGCTACCAGTGTAGCACGTACTCTTAGGAGTTCTTCTTGCAGCATGTTTCAGCCGCAACGCGGCGCAATGCGTTAGCGCAGGGCAAC
>JAIPFP010000304.1 GCA_021736575.1 Pirellula sp.
TCTGTTCGTCGAGCGACGCCGAATGATGAAGGCTATGTTCTGCCAAGACCCGAGCTGCTTCGACCCATGTCGGATCATTGAGCGTTGTCAAAGCATGTAGCGGAGTACTCGTTGAGCCAGCTCGTACACGGCATGTTTGGCGATTGGAGGCGTCGAACATATTTGCAGGTCCAACCGTGCGTCTCCAGAACGTATACAGGCTTCGTCGGTAAAGATCGTTACCAGTTGATGCTGGGTAGGTAAAGTCGCGTTCTTTGGTAATGGCGAGCGATTCCCAAATTCCATCTGGTTGATAGGGATAAACGGGTGGCCCTGCGATACGACTGTTTAAAAGACCTGCTGCTGACAGCGACCAATCTCGAAGGATTAAGGACGGCATCCGAAATCGACTTGCCCTGGCATAGAGACGATTTTCCAAATCGCGAGCCCGAAGCGAGGGTGTTACACGGCTGGATTGCCGATACGTTGCACTGTTTAGGATGAGTCGCTGCATGGCTTTCATATTCCAGCCACTTTCCCGAAACTCAACGGCTAGCCAATCCAGCAACGGCATATGGATGGGGTATTCACTTTGCACTCCAAAATCTTCGGTAGTCTTAACAATGCCGATGCCAAAAAACTGCTGCCACATGCGATTGATTTGGACGCGGGCCGTGAGTGGATGCTCGGGAGACACCAACCATTTTGCGAACCCAAGTCGATTTCGAGGCGCGTCGGCGGGCATGGCGGGCAAAAAACCTGGCGTTTCAAAGGTGACCTTCTCTTCGGGCTTAAGATATTCCCCGCGAGAAAGCACGTGCGAATCGCGTGGCTTGTCGTCGCTCATCACCATCACACGCGGCAAGCGATCAGCTTTGTAGGACGATAATTGCTTGCGCTGCTCGGCAATCTTAGCGAGCACCGGAATCTTGTCGTTGAGCGTTGAAAGCACTTTGTCGTCAAAGTGTTTTCGCAAGCCGGTTTCGAGGGTCTTTTTTTCGTCGTCGGAGCGATCGTCTGCAGGTTTCTTTAAAATGGCTGCAATCGCTTCAGCCAAGCCTTTCCATTCCGCTGGTTTGGCTTGTGCAAAAACTCCCGACCGCCAACCGTGAAAGGCCGCGTCGGCAAGAGGTGACGCTTCCTTGTCAAGCATTGCGATTTGCGATTCGAATTCCGCGATTTTGACCTTGTTTTCCTCGGTCGGTAGTTCGATGAAGGGGGCCGCGACACGGATGCGGGATGAAAAAAACTGAGGGACACCGCTTTCAGGAACGCGATTGAAGGCATCGAGGAAACGGTAGTAATCTTTCTGCGTGATCGGGTCATACTTGTGATCGTGGCATTGAGCGCAAGCCATTGTAAGTCCTAACCAAGTCGTGGCGGTCGTGTCGATCCGGTCGAATAATACGACGAATCGTTGCTCCTCGGCGATTGCTCCACCCTCGCCATTGAGTAGGTGGTTGCGATTGAAACCACTGGCGATTTTTTGGTCGGTTGTTGCATTTGGTAGCAAATCCCCCGCGAGCTGCCAAACCGTGAACTGATCGAAAGGCAAGTTTTCGTTGTAGGCTCGAACCACCCAATCACGCCACATCCATTGCCAAGTATCTCCGTCCTGCTGAAATCCGTTGCTGTCCGCATAGCGAGCGGCATCCAGCCAAGCGAGAGCCATGCGTTCGCCATAGTGCTCGTTATTGAGAAGTCGATCGACCAAGTGTTCATACGCCATGGCGTCCGTGTCGGCAATGAATGCATCCACTTCGCTTGGAGTTGGTGGCAAACCGATGAGGTCGGAATAGAGTCGCTTGATGAGAGTGACTTTGTCAGCCTCCGGCGATGGTGACAGGCCTTCAAATTCGAGCCGTGAAAGAACGAATCGATCGATCGCATTCCTAACCCAATCGTTCTTCAGAACCTCTGGAGAGGCAGGGCGTACGGGAGCCACAAAGGACCAGTGTTTTGAGTAGTTCGCCCCCTCGTTAACCCATCGCTCAAGAATCTTCTTTTGATCGAGGCTGAGTTTTCGATTGGAGGTAGGCGGCGGCATTTGCTCGTCCGCATCCGTGGAGTGAATTCTCGCGACCAACCCGCTTTCGGTTGGTTTGCCCGGGACGACAGCTCCCATCTGAATCGCGATTTCTCTGTCGTCAAGTCGTAGGTCTGCCTGGCGTTTGTTCGCGTCTTGGCCATGGCAATAGAAGCAATTTTCCGCCAATATCGGTCGGATGTCACGGTTGAAGTCAAGGCTTGGTTCGCTTGCATGCATGCTTGCTGGGAACCCAGCCAAGCCAACAGCCAGTGCAGGAAAAAACCACGTTATCTTGCGGAGGTAATGAGCGGATGTCATGCGTTCAACTTCGACTGTCTTTGGGGCAAGAGGCAAATTGAAATCTACCTGTCGGTTGTATGGCAAGCGAGCCACGGGTGGCACAGTTCAGTACGACGGACTTCCAAGTCCGTCAATGTGGAATATGACAGACTTGGAAGTCCGTTGTACCATTAAATCAACAGCCCGCTAGATCGTTGGAGCAGGTCTTACGGCTTGGCGGGTGCGAGGGCAGGCGATTTTGCTCCCACTTTGGCGGTTGGAGTTGCGTCAGCCTCCAAATCACCGATGGCATATTGAATCCCATCGAGCATGTGTTGCAGGATCATGGGCTTGCGAAAGGTGTCTTCTCGGTGGCCAAAATTGGTATAAAAAACTCGTCCTTCGCCGGCTTTACGAAGCCACGAGACGGGGACTTCTCGCGGCCCGTCCTTGATCTGCTTGGACACTTCGGATTGTGCCATATCCAAACTTAGCAGCACTCGCAAAACTTGTGGTCCCTCGTACGTTTGGGGATTGTATTGATAGATCTCGTCGCTGTGCCAGAATCCTTTACCGCCGAACGCGATGTTGAGGACATGTTCTGGGTCATCCAGCTTGAATGCCCAATTTCCGCCGGCTCCCCAAGGGTGTCCCCCGAATTCCCCACCAACGATCGCTCGACACGCGGGGTGGCGTCCGAAATTATCGCTCGCAGCATGCAATCCTGCCAAGCCCTTACCATTTGCGATGAAATCGAGAAATGCGTTTTGCTGATCCGCAGTTGGGAATAGCATTCCGGTCGTGCTGTTGAGCAGGATGCAGTCGTATTGTTCTAAGTTTTTCGTCGTGAAGACGTCATAGGTATCGGCAAGATCAACGCTAAAAGCGCCCGTCTTGCGCCCCATCGCCTCGATTGCCAAATTGCCGTACGGAATCGAATTGTGAACGAATCCTTCGCATCGATAAAACACCAACACTTTCCTTGTCTTTTTCGGTTTCGCAGTCGATTGGTTTGGAACGGCTTGTTCAATTGCAGCTTTCTGTTCGTCCGTCAGCGGTTTGAACTGCTGCAATTTTTTTTGAATCCAAGGATCCGGTTTGTCCTGAGCCATCAATGCAGCAGGGGATAACGCAGCAGGGGATAACATGGAAAGCAGGAGAAGGCAAAACACTTTTTTCATTTTGGATCCAGTCAAGGGGAGATTAGAGGATACGGTAGGGATGGTGGGGTTAACGATAGTCGCCTTTTGCTCCAAGGCTATGTTTTGCATTTCGCGAATACGAGCCCGTGAGCGATGGATTGCATGGGGGCTCCTCGCTTACGCTTCGGGTTACTAAACTGCTCGCTCCTCGCTTACGCTTCGGGTTACCAAACTGCTCGCTCCTCGCTCACGCGTCGGGTTACCCAACAACCTTCCGTGACAGTCTATTGTAATTCCGTTGTGCATTGGTCGCCATGCGGTCTACCAACGAAAAAACCCACGGTATTTGCCGTGGGTTTTTTCTACTTTCTTAGTTTAGCTTAGCACTAAGGTCGACTGTTGGTCGTTACGCCAAGCAATTCTTCTTCTTCTTCAGGAATGATAATCCGCGGTGTCACGGTCATCATCAGCGTATTGGTTTCTCGTCCGATCGCACTGTTTTTGAACAAACGGTTGAGGTACGGAATCTTGCTCAGAATCGGTGTACCACGTTCCGTTCGAGCTTCACGCAATCGTTTGATACCACCCAGGAGAATGGTGCCACCGTCTGGTACGCTAACGGTCGTTGTCACACTGGTCGTTCCAACCGTTGGTTGCTGAACCGTGGTGCCTTCGATGAGCGTGTCTTCATTGTTGCGAAGAGCGGTCGTAACGCCGTTGTTCAAGACGCTTGTACCGGTATTCGAAGTCTTTTTTCCTTGGAATGTGAACTGACGATCGGCGGCTTCAAGTCGAGTAAACTGAGGCACGAGAGTCAATCGAACAAAACGCTTGTCATTCGAGACAACCGATTGCACGTTCATCTGTGTGCCTTCGTTCAACACCACGATGACAGGTCGTTGAGCGACGGCGAAGTCACCCACCACCGGGTCATACGAGATAACGAACGGTCGTTGAGCGAAGTCGTTGATGGAAGCAGTCTGACCATCGAACATCGTCACCTTAGGAGCTTGAAGTACATTCGAACGGCTATTTCCCTGAGCTGCTTCCAGGAAGAAGAACAGTTCTAGATCGCTCAAGATCGCAAGACCGACCGTAGTTCCTGCCCCTGCATCTGGACGTCCCGCCGGTGGAAGGACATTGAAGGTATTATTGATATGAAAATCCAAGTCATTGGTATACACCGGCCCTGCTGGACCGGTTGCCCCAGCGAGGCCGAATGCAACGCTAGGTCCACCACTTTCTGGCCGGAGACGATTGACTTTATCGTTGATGTTCATATCAAAGTCGACACCAATTCGTTCGTAGAAAGTATCTTCCAATTGAATGAAGCGTACTTCGATCGTGACTTGGATGTTCTGAAGAGATCTCAAGGACTTAAGCAAGTCCGCAATCGCCTCGTGCGTTTCCTGCGGAGCCGTTACGACCAAACTCAAATTCTGAGCGAACGGCTGCATGGTGGAGCTACCACCACCAACAGCTTGCCATTGATCTGGGTTCACTGTGTTTTGGATCAAGTTGATAAGCTCGAAGTAGTTTGGCTGTGCACCACCTCCCAAGCCGACCGTGGAACTTGGAAACATCCCAGGAGCCGGTCCTGCCATCGAACCAGGATACATCCCACCCATGGAACCACTCATCGAGTTCATCTGAGCAAGAACAGCCGAATTCGTGTCGACATTCGCTATGCGGCTTGCAACGCTCGCCACATTATCTTCCTTGATCGTAGCGGAAGCCATGTGTGTCTGAGATTGATACGCAGATTGCAATGCTCCCGCCATACCTGTGTTGTAATCCGACACAAAATTTGGGATTGGTATCACCAGATCCTTGACATTGTAGATTTGAACAATCGTCGCCTTCTTGTTGAAGCGAGCGCTTTCGATATTCAGAACGTCGTTCTTAATCGAATAGGTGAGATTCAGTCTTTCCAGCATCACATTGAGAGCACTCTTGAGTGAGATCGAGTTCCCCTTGAGGTCCAAACTGATGGGTTGATCGACCGTAATCCCTTCCTCGGCAATCGAGCGATCATCGATAATAATCGGAATTCCTGTCATTTCAGCAATGGTGTTCATCGCATCGGACAACGGCCGTCGGTCAAAGGTTGCCGAAAACTGTTCTCCAAGTCCCTCTCGAATTTTCCGTTCACGAGGCGACATCTTCAAATCGGTAGTCGTTGCGCGCCGTTTGGACATTTCCGTCCAGGATCTCAGCGAAGGCATCGTCATCGGGTTGACATCATTGTACGGAATGGCAGCTAGATCCACCCCATTCATGTTATCAATGAACCCTTCTTCTTTCTGGCTTCGAATGTCCAAGTGTTCCTCGACACGCCGCTGAATCTTGGCCTTGTTGTAGAGCACAGATGCGATTTCGCTGTTGGGTGCGATTTCAGAAACTTTCTTTGCAACAGCCTCTGCCTCTGAGTAGCGAGCTGCATCGATCAAAACGTTATATTGATCAACGAGTGTTTGAACTTGCAGATCGGACTTGACCCGATTGCTTGCGTCCATCGCAATGGAATCTTCGATTTGCTGGTTGCGTTGGTCGAGTTCGATGGTTGACTTGTTTTCGTCGACCCAGGTCTGCATATGGTTGCTGACTCGATCGACCATAGCGAGCAAGTTCTTGCGCTGCGTACCGTCGAGGTCCGATTGTGAGACCCGTAGTCGCAGTGTTCGTAACCGATCGAGCGCTTCCATGGGTTTGTTTGCCGTCATCATTTTTTCCGCATCGGCAATCTCGCCCGACACTTCGGCAAACCACTTTTGACGTTTCATCTGGCTTTCGCGCCCCTCGGGACTGACCGCATCGATGCTCTCAGGTTCCGCGTTTGCGCGACTTCCCGACTGCAATAGCGTGAGCTTGTCCTTGAGTTGGGCAAACGTACCTGGATCCAAGTCAGCTTTCTTTTTCCATGCCGAACTAAAGAGGATCAAGGCCGTTTCTTTGTTTCCCGCAGACAACGCAGCTAAACCACGCTTATACAGTTCCTGGCCGGATTCATCTTGATCGTACGATGACAGAACACCACTTGCGGGTGCAACTTTCGAGAGATCGGTTTTTGGCTGATAGATCCCAGACTGAACGTTGTTTTGTTCAGAAGCCGCAGGAACTGATTGGGCAGTAGCGTTTTGCACACCACCATTCGGCATGACTGCCGATGCAGTCCTGACATCGGCATTGCCTCGCAGCCGCTCTGCCCTGTCGATATCCAGCGCTACGTTCCAAGGACGCATTTGCCCAGGAGCGAACTCGCTATCAGGAACTCGTAACGAATTGGCGCGATCGATTAATTTCTTTGCACCGCTCACGTCACCGCGATCCAATGCCATCTTGGCTTCAACCGCCAACCCAACAGCTTGATCACGCAGGGGATTAGCTGGTCCGGCGGCTTGAGTGTTGGATTGCTGGGCAAGTGTGGGTGGTAGCATCGCCGATTGCGTCGACGGAGCACCTTGAGCCCCACTTGCGTTATTGGAATTCGCGGAAAGCAAACCAGGTGGAAGCATAACGCTACTCTCCGCACTGTTACCAGTGGGTAGGCTAGCCGACTTGCTTCTCAATGCGTTGGCAGCGCGACTGTTTAGGCTTGAACTTGACTGTGCTGAAAGGATGGCACGATCAAGAACTTGCTGACCCATTCCGCGGTCAATGAACTGTTGACGCGTCTGCTTAAGTTCTGCAG
>JAIPFP010000034.1 GCA_021736575.1 Pirellula sp.
CCGTGCTCGTGAATGTCAATCCTTGAAAAGGAAGCCAAAAGCTTAACTATCGACTGGAGAGCCGGATGCGGGAGATCCGCCAGTCCGGTTCGGAGGGAGGGGAGCCGCAACTCAATGCGGCTTTCCTACCCCTATCTTTTATGCAGCAAGCCAAAACCTAGTGCCACTGATTGGAATTACCGTCGCACAGGAGACTACTCGTTCCCAGGCTCTGCGGCAGAGCCTGGTAACTAGCTTGCACCGTGCATGGTCGTCTTTTGCTCCGCGAAAATACGAGAATGACGTATACTTTCGCTAAACGAAAGGCGACAATACCACCCAATTTAGCTTTAACCGCAAAGCATCTGCCATGTTCCTTGATCTAAAAACTTCGAATCACAGTCGCATTGTTTGTTGGATGTTTGGATGGCTTGGTGCGTTTCAACTTTGGCTTCCAGCGCAAGAGCCAGCGCGAACGAACGTTGCAGATCTCGCCATTGTCAATGCGAGGATTCTGATCTGTGATACAGCCATGAGCCAGGCGAGCGCAATTGCTGTTCAGAGTGGACGCATCGTGGCTGTTGGTGATCGCTCAACTGTCGAACCCTTTATCTCGAAGAGGACCCAAGTTATCGATGCGGCGGGTCGAACCGTCACGCCGGGACTGATCGACAGCCATCTCCACTTCATTAACCTTGGGCAGTCACTTCAAAAACTAGACTTGAGCCAAGCACAGTCCTGGGATGAAATCGTTTCGAAAGTGGAGCAAGCCTCTTGGTTGCTGCCGAAAGGGACTTGGATTGAAGGAAGCGGTTGGCACCAGTCCAAGTGGATACGTCCGCCAGACAACAATGTGGATGGATACCCTAATCACCGCTCGTTAAGCGAAGCGGTTCCCGACCATCCAGTCATTCTAAGCCACGCAAGCGGGCATGCTTGTTTTGCGAACCAAGCAGCCATGGAACTTGCAGGCGTACATCGCGACACGTCGAATCCGAGTGGGGGCGAGGTGCTCAAAGACGCGGCGGGCAACCCTCTGGGTGTCTTTCGCGAGAATGCGCAAAGCCTCATCTATCGCGCCCAATCGCGAACAACGCAACGACTCAGCCAAGAAGAGTTGAACGCCGCCACGTTGACTCAACTCCAACTGGCCGGGGATGCATGTCTCAAGCAAGGTATTACGAGTGTGCATGATGCTGGCAGCAGTTTCGAAACGGTTCGGCGACTGCGTCAATTCGCGGAGTCAGGACAATTGCCGCTGAGAATGTCGGTCATGATTCGCGACGGCAGCGAAAATCTATCAGCCCAGTTGCCAACGCACAGAATGGAAGATGTCGGCGGAGGGTTTCTGACTGTCCGAAGCGTGAAAGCGATGATCGACGGAGCGCTCGGGCCTCACGGAGCTTGGTTGATGGAACCTTACAACGATCTGCCAAGCACGTCCGGACTCAATACGATCGCGATCGAAGAACTGAAACGGATTGCTATCCTGTGCAAGCAACATCATTGGCAACTCTGTGTTCATGCGATCGGTGACCGCGCCAATCGCGAAGTGCTCGACGTGTATGAACAGGTACTTGGGCAACAAGTCTCAACAGACCATCGATGGCGAATCGAGCATGCGCAGCATCTCACGTCAAGCGACATTCCACGCTTTGCGAAGCTTGGCGTGATACCTGCGATGCAAGCGAATCACTGCACGAGCGATGCGATCTTCGTTCCGCAGCGTTTAGGCGAACGACGCAGCGCGCAAGGAGCCTATGTTTGGCGATCGCTCATGGATGCTGGTTCTATCATTTCCAACGGAACGGACGCACCCGTAGAACGCGTCGACCCACGAGCCAGTTTGCATGCGGCTGTGACTCGCCAACTTCCGTCCGGCGAAGTGTTCTATCCGGAACAATGCATGACTCGCAAAGAAGCTTTGTTGAGCTATACGCTCTGGCCAGCGAGGGCAGCGTTTCAAGAAAAACAACTTGGCTCGCTGGAGTTAGGTAAACGAGCAGATATCGTTCTATGGGATACCGATTTATTAAACTGCAAGCCCGCCGATATCCTGACTGCAAACGTGGCGCTTACCATTTTGGAGGGGAAGATTGTTTACACAGGCGAGTGAGATGCCTGCCAACCGGAAGGGTACGTTTCCGTCTGCGGCTCGCCTATCTCCGAACCATTGCGTCCGATTGGGCCGATCCCCCTACTGTTCCATTTCTTTCAAGTGGATATCTAACGCACCGACCGACATCCGGATCTCGACAATGGATATTCCCAACGAGGCTGCCATTAGCAACAAGCTGCCTCCGAAGATCCATTTGCCAACTTCTCCCCAACCCAAAAACAAGGCGACCATGCAAACGGTGCACGCCAGCAAACTGCTAACCCCCAGCGTTTGCATGTCGCGTATCAAGTAGACGCGCCGTCGAAGATTCTTGATCTCAGCCACATACACTTGATTGGGTGTTTCAGTATGGTCCGCGTGCAACTTGCGGATGATGTTAGCCAACCCCAAGAACCGATTCGTATAGGCAAGCAATAGCAATGAAATCGTCGAAAAAAGAAGTGCTGGAGTGGTGAAGTCGATCTGCATTTTTGTTGCTTTTGTTGAGAGATGGTTAACGGCGCACAGGTGATGGCACTAAAGCAATGGGCTGACGAGTCTCGCTAAGTTCTCAGTGAAGCGAATGAGTCTCGACCTTCCATGCCAAGCTTGCTTGTCCATCATTTCCGATTGATCGATGTACGTTTGTTGCAAGGCTCGGAGGGACTGCGTAAATTCTGCGTCGTAAATAGCCAACGTGATTTCGAAGTTTAACCGAAAGCTGCGAGGGTCCATGTTGAGAGAACCAAATAGGCTGATGCGTTGATCGATGGTGACGCTTTTGGTGTGCAACAATCCACCGTAGAACTGGGCAACAAAAACTCCCGCGTCAAGCAGTTCGCCCTTGAACGTGCTGCTGGCCAGTCGAGCCAAGATAGAATCAACCTTGGCAGGCAAAATCAAAATCACTTTGACTCCGCGCTGTGCAGCCGAACTCAATGCCATCTGCAAGGCTTCGCTGGGTACGAAGTAGGGAGTGGTTATGACCAGCTCATGCCTAGCTGCATAGATTGCGGTTATCAGGATACGCTCGATCGCTTCGACGCGGTTGGCAGGTCCGCTTGGTAGCACTTGAACGGCGCTTTCACCGTGTTTAGTGATCTTTTGCTCACCCGTTAGATCCGGCAATGTCAGCCCCTTAGCACTGGTCTCAATATGCCAGTCCGTTTGAAATGTGATAGCCAATGCTTCGACAGCCGGCCCCTCGATGCGAACCATCGCGTCAACCCATTGCCCGACACCTGAACTTTTTTTGAAGTAGCGAGGATCGACCAAGTTCAAGCTGCCTGTCCATGCGATTTGATCGTCAATCAACACAATTTTGCGATGTAGTCGCAAGTCGAAGCGAATGAAAGGCAATCGCCAAAGCCCACCTGGCAAGGCCGCCTGAACCACGGCTCCTGCGATTCGAAGACGCAGGGCATCGCGGCTGCGCAAAAACGCCTGACTCCCCATCGCATCGACCAAAATACGACATATCACCCCACGGGCACATGCTCGTTCGATCGCGGAAACAATTTCCTCCGTTCGGCCGCCACAATACCAAATATAGAACTCAAGGTCGCAATTGATTTGTGCAGCATCTATGTCCGAGATCAGCCTATCAAAAATCAAGCCCCATTGCCCGATGAGCTCAAGCTTATTGCCGTCGAGCGTTGGCACCTGCAACATCTGCTCACCCGAACGCGACAACTGCTCCCACTCATCTCCAAGTCGCTGCCAATTCACATGCAAACGCGGATGATCCAGAGCCTTGTATCGATCGCAGATAGGTTCATTTAGTTGCTTTACTAATCGAGTTCGTCGCGAACCAAGCCGGAGCTCGCCAATCAACAAGTAAAATGCCGACCCGACCATCGGCAACGTGAACAAGATCGTAATCCAGGCCAACGAAGCACCGACTGACCTACGGCTCATCACGACGCGTACAGCCAACACGATTTGAACCATGACGTGCAATATCAACAACAAGACTGCCCACGCAAACGGTCGCAGTCGTTCCATGATCTCGACGAAGGAGCTCATTGTTTGGCAAGCTCATTCGCCTTGCTTGGTTCTGCAGCTGGAACGGATGGCAATTTGGTTTCAATGATTCGAAAGGGAAGGCCTTTGATGGATGCTCCTCCATTGTGAAACGTTAACCCACCGAATTCGACTCCGTCAACATCGCGATGGGTGTGTCCGAAGTAAACATCCGTTACACCATGGCTTGCATCATACCCCTGATCTGTTAAGTACATAGCCAGTTTCCGCAAGACCGCCGTTCGGCGAATAGCAATCGCACCGGCAACTCGGTGGATTCTTGCTTGAACAACCGCATCATAAAGCAAGTGCCGGGAGGGGTGAGGCTGTGGCTTGTCTTCGGATAACTTGCGCCGGGTGGCAAGCGCTATGTCGGTCGGTTCACCATCGACAATATCACCGTGGAGAAAAACGCACGTACCTAGCTTCAAAATGTATGGTTGCCAAACGAGCCTTGGCTGTCGAAACGCGAGACGATCCAATTCAATGACAAAACGAGGGTGAGCGTCATGATTGCCAAGCAAGTAATAAAAGGCACATTCTGGATACGCATTGATGAGGTCATCGAGCCAAGCAATGCTATCGGCGATGGAGTGCTCAAACGAGGGACGGGTGCTCCATTTGAAGTCGAAGATATCCCCACCTAAGACCATCGTGTGTGCCTGAGCAGCGGCATGATGAATCCTGGGAGTCATGGCTGCTGCTGAGGATCTACGCGCAAATAAGTGCAAGTCGGAAAGGAAAAAACTTCGCAATGTCGTAGCCATAGTGGATTCCGGGAGCTATCGATGCGTAAGGCGACGGGGCTGGGGCAGTTTGAAGTCTACCCGTAAATTGGGTGGCACGAATTGGGTGGCACGTTCTGGGGAACGAAGTATACGCGGATATCGAATCAAAGCGCGTGCCGTGCTCGAATCCTTCTAGTATAATCGAGAGTGGTTTTGTACGACTATTCCCTCCATATTGCAATCCGAACAAAGTTGCTCCACTCCGTCATGCTCGCTTCGATATTGAACTTGAGGCTGCTCATCGTTGGTTCGTTGACAACCTTTATTGCAGCCCCATTGCTCGCTCGCCAGGAACCGGCGTCATTCCATCGAGCCATCAATCTCAACGGGCCGGCGCTGATCATTGATGGACATCCATGGGAATCCGGGGCTGCGGACGATCTCAAATCTGCGTCCAAGTCGTTCGAAAACCAAAATGTTCCGTTGAAGCCGTCCACAGATCCAAGTCGAGCCGAAATGATTCGAAGTAGTCGATGGGGGCAACCTGTCGAAGTTACAGTGACGAATTTGCCGGAGGGTCGCTACCAAATTTTCGTTTACGTCTGGGAAGATAACGCGACCGAACGATTTTCAGTCCAATTGAATGGCAAGACGGTGCTCGCTCAGTACGAAAGTGGGCCGGCAGGGAAATGGAAGCGACTTGGACCTTGGCGAACGATGGTCAAGGATGGCTCGATCACCCTCGGGGCTCGTGGCGGCGCTGCAAATTTTTCGGGAATTGAGATTTGGAGTGGATATGGAGTCGTTCCAGACCCATCCACTTCGCAGTTTGTTGCGATACCGAACGAGGAACAACTTGCCTTTTTTGAAAGCAAGATTCGACCGTTGCTGGTCGAACACTGTTACGAATGCCACAGCAACAATGCAGATGAGCCAGGGGGCAATCTATTGCTTGATTCCCGGGCTGGAGTCATGCGCGGGGGTTTGACTCAACCGCTTCTTGTCCCCGGTGATCCGGACAACAGTTTCTTGATGAAGGTTGTCAGCCATACCAATCCCGATTTAAAGATGCCGCCGGAAGCAAAACTGGCAAACGAACAAATCGCGGATCTTGCAACTTGGATTCGAATGAAAGCCCCCGATCCACGATTTGAAGATACAGTTGCGACCCTCAAAGCCAAATCGGAAATCGACTGGGACAAGGCTCGCGATTTTTGGTCGCTCAAATCTGTGTCGCATCCACGGCTACCGACTGTTGCAGAAGCCGCGTGGCCCACTAGCCCGATCGACTATTTTGTTCTAGACAAGCTCGAAAGGGCGGGTTTGGTGCCAGCTTTGGAAGCCAGCAAACGCACACTGATTCGGCGGGCTACTTTCGACCTGATCGGTCTTCCTCCGTCTCCGGATGAAGTGAATGCCTTTTTAGAGGATGATTCGGCGAATTCGTTTGCAACCGTCGTGGATCGTTTGCTCGACTCGCCCCAATATGGCGAACGCTGGGGACGAACCTGGTTGGATGTCGTTCGCTATTCCGATACTGCTGGCGACAACTCGGACTTTCCGGTACCGCAGATGCATTTGTATCGCAACTGGGTCATCGATTCGTTTAATCGCGATCTGCCATATGATCAGTTTGTTCGAGAGCAACTTGCGGGCGATCTGCTGGGTGGACAAACTCCAGCCGAAAGACGCGAACGGATCATTGCGACTGGTTACATTGCCAACGCGCGCCGATTCGGATCCCGTGTCAACGACTATCCGCAACATTTGACGATCGAGGATACTCTAGACAATTTGGGCCGAACTTTTCTCGCCACCACGATCAATTGCGCGCGATGTCACAATCATAAATTCGATCCCGTTACCGCCGAGGACTATTATGCACTCTACGGCATCTTCCACAGCACCCGTTATCCATGGCCTGGTATAGAGCTAGAACAACGCCAACGAGATCTTGTCGAAATGGCGTCGCCCGAGGAAGTTGAAAGTGTTAAGCAAACGCGAAAGATCCGCCAACAAGAGCTCAATGCGGAAGTAAAAAGGCTTGCAAAAGAACGCAATGGAGCCAATGGTGAATCGCGGGACGAGTTGGACAAACAACATAAGGAAGCAGAAAAAGCTGCTAAGTCTTATTCAAAAGAGCCGCTGCCCTACGAAACCCTTTATGCGGTTGCCGAATCAAGCACGATTGAGGATGTCGCCTTGCAAATCAAGGGTGATCCCTTAAAAGTCGGACCGGTAGTTGCACGTCGGTTTCTCAGTGTTTTGAATGGGGCGGAATTGTCGAACGAGGAAACCACTAGTAGCGGGCGGCTTCAATTGGCAAATTGGATTGTGGACAGCAATAATCCACTCACCGCACGCGTCATCGTAAACCGTATTTGGCTCTATCATTTCAAACAGGGAATTGTCCCAACACCCAACGATTTCGGTCGACAAGGCAAAGCCCCGTCCCATCCCGAGCTTTTGGATTGGCTCGCACAAAACTTCATGACTTCAGGTTGGTCGATCAAGTCGCTTCATCGAACGATCATGCTATCAAGCACGTATCGTATGAGCAGTCAATTATCTAAACTAGCCTTGGAAAAAGATCCGACGAATGAATTGCTATCTGCATTCCCTCGTCGGCGGCTGGATGCCGAGGCCTTGCGTGACACGATGCTTAGCCTTGGAGGCAATTTAGATCCAACGCGGGCTGGGCCTCACCCGTTCCCGCCACAATCCCAATGGCAGTTCACGCAGCATAATCCTTTCAAAGCAAACTACGAAACAAATCGACGCAGCGTTTACTTGATGACTCAACGGATTCAAAGGCACCCCTATCTCGCCATCTTTGACGGTGCGGATCCTTCGGTGAGTGTGCCCATGCGATTGACAAGCACCACGCCGCTGCAGGCCCTGTATTTGCTCAATGATAAGTTTGTGCATGAACAAGCGATTGGGTTTGCAAGTCGTTTGCTAGGCGCAACTAGCGATGATTCATCACGGATCGAGAAGGCATGGATGTTGCTATTCAGTCGACCACCAAATGAAGAAGAAGTAAGTCAAGCTCATGCGTTTTTGGAATCGACACGAGATGCATTGCGAAACGTGGAACCACCGACGGAGAATGTCGAGCAGCAATGTTGGCAATCGTTTGCTCGAGCCTTGTTGCGATTGAATGAGGTCGCCTATGTTGATTAGCTTTAAAAGCAATCGAGACCAATCATGAAACGAAGACACGTTATTCAGAGTTTAGCGGCCGGCTCGCTGCTGATGCCGGGCTTGCTTTCCGAATTGCTCGCGCAAGACGATAGCCGCGACCCGCTTGCGCCAAAGCAGCCGCACTTCCCCGCGAAAGCCAAACGCGTCATCTTCATCTTTTCCAACGGCGGTGTGTCGCATATGGACACCTTCGACCACAAGCCTGAACTGTTCAAGGCGGATGGAAAGAAGATGGGTATCGGCGGTGGCCTATCCAATCAACAGAAAGTGCTTCTAAAACCCTTATGGGAGTTTCGGCCTGGCGGACAGTCCGGAACGCTTGTTAGCGATCTCTTCCCACACCTTCGCGAATGCATGGACGATATCTGCTTGATCAAGTCGATGAAGTCGGACGACAACGAGCACTATCAAGCAACATTGGCGATGCACACGGGCTCGTTTTTCTTTTCTAGGCCGAGTATCGGCTCGTGGATCAGCTATGGGCTCGGTACCGTCAATAGCAATTTGCCATCGTTCATGGTGTTGGCGGCGCAGTTGCCATACGCTGGAACACAGGTCTATGCCAATGACTTCTTGCCCGCGTATCACCAAGGTGTGCGAGTCGTTCCTGGCAAGGAACCGATTGTGGATTTGCAGCGACGGACACCGCAAGAAAAAATCCAACAGCTTGAGATCGGTCTTACCAAGTCGATCAATGATCTGCATTTGGCGGAACGCGGCAACGATCAAGAGTTAGCGGCACGCATTCGAACGTTCGAGACTGCTTTTCACATGCAGACGGAGGCGTTCGAAGCCTTTGATATCGCCAATGAAAGCCAAGAGACGCTCGACTTGTACGGGTTGAAAGACGGGCAATCGGAAGGATTCGGCTGGAAGTGTCTTGTTGCACGTCGATTGGCCCAACGCGGTGTTCGGTTTATTGAGCTGATCGATGGTAGTTCAAGTAAGAATTGGGACCAGCATGGCAACATGGCCGAGCACGCGGACCATGCCAAGGCGATCGACCTGCCGATTGCTGGGCTGTTAAAAGATCTGAAGCGATCCGGAATGCTCGAAGACACATTAGTTGTATGGACAACCGAGTTTGGGCGAACGCCTGGCGTGGATGGCGACAAAGGCCGCGGCCATCACAGCGCATGCTTCAGTTCCTGGATGGCTGGCGCAGGTGTGAAGCCAGGGATAAGTTACGGGCGCACGGATGAGCTTGGCGCGACAGTGGCAGAAAATCGTGTTCACGTGCACGATTTCCATGCGACGATTCTGCATTTGATGGGAATCGATCACACGAAGCTAACCTATCGTCACGCGGGCCGAGATTATCGGCTGACGGATGTGCATGGCAATGTAGTGCGTGACATTCTGGCATAAAGTCTAGCCTAAAAACCTGAACGAACCGCCGCACAAGGCCGGCGGGATTCGAAATACTCCAGGCTTGCCCTGGGGATTTGTTATGTTTTGTGGCTAATCGACGCACCGTCAGAACGGAACATTGTCGATACGTATTAGCGTCCGTCGTCGAATAGGACGCAAATCGCGGATGGTGCAAAGACACAGGTCTGATTAAAGGTCAGTCGACCCGTTGAGTTGTCGAGCCTAAATGCCGCAAGTGTATGCGAGCTTTGGCCGGCGGTGAGCAACCAATTTCCATCCGGCGAAATGTTGAAGTTGCGAGGTGTCACGGCGCGAGCGTTTTCGCACTGTATCACCTTGAGCTCGCCATTGCTTTGATTGACTTCAAAGGCGGTGATCGAATCGTGTCCGCGGTTTGCGGAATAGACAAATTTGCCGTTTTCATGAACACGTATCTCGGACGCGCTTTTGGCTATTTCGCGCGCGAGTTCGGCAGCCGGTACCGTTTCAATCGTTTGCCTTGGCGTCATCGTTCCGGCTTTGGAATCGTAATCGAAAACGGTAACGCTCAAACTCAACTCGTTGAGAACATAGACCCAGCGTCCGTTGGGATGAAACTTCATGTGGCGAGGCCCACTCCCGGGTGGCACTATTCCGACGCCATGTGGAGTGAGCTTGGAGTGCTCCGCGTCCACCTTATAGATGACGACACGATCGAGCCCAAGGTCGGGCACAAAAGCAAAGCGATTGTCACTTGAGAATCCTGTCCAGTGCGCGTGCGGAGTATCTTGACGCCCCGGAACGACACGCGAGCCACCCTCATGCTTGATCAACTGCGTGCGTTCCTTGAGAGAGCCGTTCGGATTCAGCGAGAAGACCGCGACCGAGCCAGACCCGTATTGTGCCGTCAGCAATGTCTTGCCGGAGGCATCCAGCGAAACGTGAGCGGCACCGCCATCGCCGATTGGCAAGGCATTGATATGCGTTAAGCTTTTTTTGTCTTGCGGGCCTTCGATGGCCATGGCGGCGACGACTTGTTCATTCTTGAGCCCGCCGACTGCATAGAGAACCGGCAAGAGCGGGTGCTTGGCAAGAAAGCCAGGCCCCTCCATTTCTGCGACCAGCCTAGGGTCGGTTAGCTTACCATTCGTAGTATCGAGTTGGCAGTGATAGATGCCGCGGCTTTGAGAGCTACGTCCGGTACCGAGCCAGACATTGATATCCTCGGCCAAAGCAACAGGTGAAAGGGCACAATATGACATCAAATACGTTCCAAGCAATAAACTAGTAAGGATCGCGTTGCGGATACTCATCGCAGGGTGGCTCGGGTTAGCATAGGGGATGGATTGCAAACTAGGGCCCAGTGGCCACCCTGCCGATTGTACCCTTTTGCTCGGCAAAAAGTGCGATCTGCACCTAACTTTCGCGGAGCGAAAGGGGACACTAATCCAAGAACTTTGGAGCCACGAAAAAACCCGATGTTGTTCACACCGGGTTCTTTGAATGAATGGACTTGATGAGATAGCGACTAACGCTTGGAGAACTGAACTCCACGGCGTGCGCCGCGAAGACCGTACTTCTTTCGTTCTTTCATGCGAGAATCGCGTGTCAGGTAGCCATCATCGCGGAGAGGTCCGAAGTTCTCTTCATTCAGGCTAACTAAGGCCCGAGCCAAGCCCATCCGGACGGCTCCAGCTTGGCTGCACGTTCCGCCACCGTTGACTCGAATGAAAACATCTACTTTGTCTCGGTGGCCGACATGGTCCAATGTCTGCAACACGAGTCTACGCTCGGTATCGTTCACGAAGTATGTTTCGAATTCGCGATCGTTTACCGTGATCTTACCTCCGCCCAACTTGATTCGCACTCGCGCCACCGAGCTCTTGCGTCGCCCTGTTCCGAGGCTCTCACCACTTACTTTGTCTTTTTTGCCTACAAGCATTAGTTATTTCTCTGCTCTGAATTAAACGATCGAAGGACGGATAAGGTTTTGGGTTTAGCTGGCTTTGTGGCCGAACGAAGCGGGTTGAGGCTGTTGTGCCTGGTGAGGATGCTCGCTGCCAGCATAAACCTTTAGTTTGGCAAGCATGTGGCGACCGAGTGCATTTTTTGGAAGCATCCGCTTGACAGCCATTGTGACCAAGTCGGTCGGCTTTCGTTCGAGTCGTTCCGCGTAGCTTTCCAGTTTTTGGCGATGGTAGCCGTTGTACCAAGCATAATGGCGTACTTTGAGCTTGTTGCCTGTCATGACAACTTTTTCTGCATTGATGACGACAACGAATTCGCCTGTGTCGACGTGCGCCGTGTACTCTGGTCGATGTTTTCCCATCAAAACCATGGCAATATCGCTAGCCAATCGTCCTAAAATGCAATCGGTCGCATCTGCGAGATACCATTTTTGATCGACTGTGCCCGTTTTGGCTACGTATGTTTTCGGTTGTGCTACCATGAGTAAATCCTTTGGTTTTTGAGAGCCAGCAGGCCATTTCCGGGAAAAATCGAGCCCGAAAAAAATCCTAACTTGTTCAAATAACCAGTTTTGCAGAGTATGTGAGGGGAGGAGTATATCGGCCCCTTTTTGCAATCACAAGTGCTTTTCGAGGCTTCTTAGCTGGGATTTTCCCTGCTTCAACGGCGGATTCACGTCAAAATGGGAATTTTGGGCAGAAAATAGGGTGTACCGAGTTTGCCGAATCACAGGTATAAACAATGGCCGATAGACGACTGAGCGGAGCGTTCCATTTTTGTTCGCAGACCTGATTTCTGTGATTTGTTTGCTAGGGGAACTTTTTGTGTTGGATTTAACCCGATTTCACGCCCCATTCAATCCTCCCAAGTCCACATTGGTTGATGTGCTTCGATATTGGGCGAATACGCAGCCCAACAAGGTTGCCTTTTACTACACGGACGGCGAAACCGATGATGACACGTCGATTACATTTGCGGAGTTAGACCACGTTGCTCGTGCCGTGGCGGTCAAGATCCTCGAGACGAATAAACCCGGCTCGCGAGGATTGTTGCTTTATCCACCTGGGGCAGATGAGTTCGTCGCCGGTTTTTTTGGCTGTTTATACGCAGGTTGCATTTGCGTCCCTGCTTATCCGCCGCGCCGCAGCCGAAAGGGAGCTCGAATCCAAGGTATCGCGCATGACTGCCAAGCCGAGTTTGCACTAACCACCAGCGAGACGATTGCCCAAATCCTGAAGGAGGAATCGACCCGAGAGGAGACTGCGTCCATGCAGTTGATCTCCACCGATGCCATCGACAGGTCGCTAGCGATCCAATTCACTGAAATGCCTATACCGCCGTCGGACCTGGCTGTGCTTCAGTACACCTCGGGTTCAACGGGTCAGCCCAAAGGTGTCATGCTAACGCATTCTAACCTCATTAGAAATTGTGAAATGATCACCGTCCTTTTCGACGGAACCAATGATTCAATAGGGGTCAGTTGGTTGCCCATGTATCACGACATGGGGTTGGTCGGGGGCGTCCTCTCGCCGATGTACATGGGGCTCAGTATGGTGCTGATGAGTCCGATGTCTTTCATGCAACGCCCTGTGCGTTGGCTCAAGACATTGTCCAAGTACAAGGGTACGACGAGCGGTGGACCGAACTTCGCATACCAGCTATGCGTTGACAAAGTGACCGAAGAAGAGATGCAAGGACTGGACTTAAGCTCTTGGACTTTGGCGTTTAATGGTGCCGAACCTGTTCGAGCCAATACTCTGGAGCAGTTTAGTCGCAAATTTGAGCGTGTTGGGTTTTCACATACGTCCCATTTTCCTTGCTATGGAATGGCCGAAACGACTCTGATCGTGACCGGCGGCCCTCGTCAATCTCCTCCGATCATCAAGCACTTTGATGGCCGATGTCTCGACGCTCGGATGGTAAAGCCTGTCAGAGAAGATTCGCCGGATGCACGCAGTTTGGTCGGCTGCGGTCGAGCCACCGAGAATGAATCGCTGATCATCGTAGACACAGAAACTCACAGGTCTTTGCCCGAAGATTCCATAGGCGAGATTTGGATTCAAAGTCCCAGCGTTGGCAAAGGCTATTGGGAAAAAGAAGAATTGTCGCAATCGAACTTTCAGGCGAGGACGGCCGACGGCGAAGGTCCCTATCTGCGAACAGGCGACTTGGGATTCTGGAGCGATGGGCAACTCTATGTTGCCGGTCGCGTTAAGGACTTAATTATTGTGCGCGGTGTCAATCGCTATCCACAGGATATCGAGCAAACGGTGGAGGAATGTCATGAATCCATTTCCTCGTCTGCGGCTGCGGCCTTTGCGGATGACAATGGTCCCCGCGAACGACTCATTATTGCGGTAGAAGTCCAACGTTCGCTGGAAGACGATTGGAACCCAGTGGTCTACGCGATTCGGCGGAGCGTAACCCAAAGTCATGAGCTTCCTCCGGATGCAGTGGTCCTTGTCCGTCACGGATCATTGCCACGGACGTCTTCTGGCAAGATCCAGCGGCACGCGTGCTTGAAAGATTTCCGCGAAGGAAACTTGAGAGTCATTCATCAATGGCTTTCGTGGGAGGACAATCTTCCAGAACAAGCCCCGATGATTGCCGCCGCGACAGTCGACGACCTTCGCTCGGGCTTCCGAGGGCGTGGCAACTACGGTTCGGCCCTCCCGCATAAGAAAAAACGCGACCCAGATATCGATATTGTGGAACTTGTGAAACGGGCTGTCAAAAACGTTGCCCAAGAGCGAGCCAAATTACTCGATCTCGACACCAATATTGTTGTGGACTTGGGACTCGACAGTCTAGAACGGCTGCAAATCGCACATGTGCTTGAGAGCTCGGTAGGGGGGCGTTTTCCAGAAGAAGTCTTGCAAGAGATCGAAACCGTCCGAGAAATCGCCGAAGCGATCGAAGAGCACTTCGGAAAGGATCGCATTCGAACGGATGTCGTTTCCGAACACGACGCTGAACCGGTAATGCGAGAAGTTGCACCCGAGGACTATCGTTTTGATTTGATTCCGGAATATCGACGGTTGAGACAGACCATCGGCCAATTTGAAATGACGGGGTTACCTAATCCTTATTTCTCCATTCACGAAGGCCTGACTCGAGATACGACGACGGTCGATGGGCGACAACTCATCAGCTTTGCGAGTTACAATTATCTCGGAATGAGCGGCGATCCATTCGTTACTCAAGCGGTCGTGGATGCTGTCCAAAAGTACGGGACGAGCGTTTCTGCTTCGCGATTAGTCAGTGGCGAAAAGGACATTCACCGACAACTGGAACGTTCGATCGCGGATTGGATTGGGGTCGAGGATTCTATCGTTCTGGTAGGAGGTCACTCGACCAACGAAACAGTCATCGGGCACGTAGTCGGACAACAAGATTTGATCCTGCACGATGCACTTTCGCATAACAGCATTGTTCAAGGTGCAATCTTGTCAGGTAGTCGTCGCCGAGCGTTTCCCCATAACGACTTCAACGCGCTCGACGAGGCGCTTACGGAACTGCGTACGCGATATCGCCGAGTCCTCGTCATCGTCGAAGGCGTCTATAGTATGGACGGCGACTTTCCAAACCTGCCGAAGTTCATCGAGATCTGCAAGAAACATAAGTGCTGGTTAATGGTTGACGAAGCCCACTCGATCGGAACGATGGGTGCACACGGACGGGGAATCGCAGAGCACTTTGGCGTCAACCCACTGGACGTTGATATCTGGATGGGCACTCTTAGTAAATCCTTTGGATCGTGTGGCGGTTACATCGCTGGACGTAAAGAATTGGTCGAATTCCTGAAGTACACAGCCCCTGGATTCGTATTCAGTGTTGGCTTGTCGCCGAGCAACACGGCTGCAGCCATTGCTTCTCTGCAAGTTCTCAAACGAGAGCCGACGAGAGTCACGCGACTTAAGGACGCATCCCGACTGTTTTTGACGGAAGCAAAGAAACGCGGACTCAATACAGGCAGCAGCGGTGAAACAGCGGTGATTCCCGTCATTACAGGTAATTCGTTGCACGCCTTACAGCTATCGAGACGGATGATTGATTCGGGCATCAATGTGCAGCCGATTTTGTATCCGGCGGTCGAGGAGTCGGCGACTCGTCTTCGGTTCTTTATCAACTCGACGCATTCGAACCAACAAATACTTTATGCCGTCGATAAATGTGCAGAGCATTTGCAAGCGATTGCGCCCGAGTATTTCCGAACGGTCCCGTCCGAGCCCGCGATGGCACGATGATGCCGAAAGCGGATTCAAACGACGGTGAGGCGAGAGGTGCACGCCCGCGCGCCGGCGGAACGCAACCAAATTACGTCCCAGTCGCGACCGTGACACGTTTGGCTTTGTATCTGCGAGAATTGCAACAGTTGCAGAGATCCGGCGCGCAGCGAATTCAAAGTGGCGCGATCGCAAAACGGCTGGGGCTTAACGACTCGCAGGTGCGTCGTGATCTATCTTGCTTTGGCCAATTTGGTCAACGCGGAGTAGGCTACGACATCACCGGCTTAATGAAAGCGATACAGGTGATCCTGGGTACCGATCGTTCTTGGAATGTCATTTTGGTCGGAGCCGGTAACCTGGGACGAGCCCTGTCGGGATACCGCGGGTTCGATCAACAAGGATTCCGATTGGTGGGAGTCTTCGATTGTTCCGAAGAGAAAATAGGTTCTAAGTTAGGTAATCTCTTCATTCGCTCGCTGGATGATCTTGAGTCGGTGGTTGAGACAACGAAGGTTGAGCTTGCGATCTTAGCCGTACCCGCTGAATCGGCCATTGCCGTTGCTCAGCGACTGGAAATTGCAGGCATCACGGGGATTCTTAACTTCGCTCCGGTCACCGTACGAAGACCTAACAGCAGCCTAACCGTGGTTGACGTCGACTTAGCGGTTGAACTGCAACGACTGGCTTTTGCCGTAGTTAATAAAAATAAGACGACGGATTGATCGGGCTACGGAGGAAGAGTTGCAGGCTTTTATCAGGATTGGCATTTTTGCGAGCGACCAACGAGTTAGATGACATTCAATCGATAACGGATAATTAAGGAGAAGGTGATGTGCGATTCACGAGAAGCATCCAGTTGCTTCTAAGCAGGCAGACTTTGGTCGAAAGTGCTGTGCACATTGGGGGCCTTCATTTCCTCCAGGGACTTGTCCAGATCCGATGCCACCATCGCAGTGTTTGCGTTAAGTAGATTGCTGCGAACAAATCTGGTAATGATGTCGCAACTGGAGAGAGGGAGTAGCAAAATGCGCACTTACGTGACTTACATGCTTGGAGGCATCGTCTGGGTATTCGCGTTTATACTAGCTGTAGGCTGTTCCTTTGAAGCATTTTTATTGGTTCGCTATCCTGGTCTTGACGATCCCTCATCTGGCCCAGCGCACTATTGGCCTGAAGATGCCTTTCAAATTATCGGAACTGTTTGCTTCGTCGTCTTTGTTTTTTTCTGCATTTCGTTCATGATCTACAAGACGCAGAAATCAAATATTCCATAGGCAGTTTCGACTGGAAGAAATCAAACTAATCAGGCTTCTTTGGGGAAAGAACAAAGGTGTCAAGTGTCATTGATTGCCAATGTTGCCTGCAAGCCACCGCGCCAACGATCAGCTTCATCACCAGTTTCGGTTTGTTTAACGGGAGGAGCAGCGATATGGGGAAGCAGCTCGTTGTTTTGGTCGAACAGACGAGTGGCCATGAAGGGGGGGTGAGGGGCAATACGCAGACTTCGCTCCTAGCGTCGGCACGAAGGAAACCATCAAAACGCTCGTCGAATGGGCACCGGGCCTCCAAGCCAAACATGCCGAGTTCCACAAGTCTCTCGATGCTTGGTGGACCGGCAACGTCAAACGCTTAGAAAAACTCCCCGAGACACAAAACGTCTTCGAGTTTCGTCGGCAGTGCATCGACGGGTTATCTAAGGCATTGGTGCCGCACAATCTGCTCGACGTGTATCAGGCCCGTGGTGCTGTCGCTGCGTACATCAAGTCGCTGGACGAACTCAAGACGCTCAAGGCGCACATTCGGGAAGTGGAGAAGCAGAAGGAGACTCTCATTGCTTCTGCTCGTGCCAAGATCACCGAGGCCGAAGCGAAGAAGCTGATCCTGGCCCGATTCAAGCGACTGCTGACCGAGCAGTTCGACGGCTATCTGTGGCAGTATCAGCGAGCGTTCATCGCCGCCGTCGAAAACCTGTGGGCCAAATACGCCGTCACCACGAAGCAGATTCTTGCCGAGCGGGATCGGGAAACCTCGCAGCTCGACGCCTTCTTGACCGAGCTAGGCTATAATCGATGAGCCGACATTGGCACCTTTGTCTCAACGTCGCGCCATCACCCATGTTTGTCAAGTTGTCCAATCAACGAGCAGTGAAATACTCGATAACAGGAGAAATCAAGATGACTTTGTCGGAACGCATTACGATCAACCCGGAGCTTTGTCATGGCAAGCCGTGCGTGCGAGGATTGCGTTATCCCGTCACAATGATTCTCGATTTGCTGGGTTCTGGCATGTCATCCGAGGACATCCTGGCCGACTATCCCGATCTGGAAGTGGAAGACATTCAAGCCTGTTTGCAATTCGCTGCGCGGCTCAGTGACGTGAAATCGCTGGCGAGGGCCACGGCGTGAAGTTTCTCGTGGACGCGCAGCTTCCTCGCCGCCTGGCAACCCATTTGCAAAGCCTAGGCCATGATGTCCTTCACACGCTCGATTTGTCCAGCGGCAATCGTACGACCGACGCGGAACTCAACCAGCGTTCCGTACTCGACCAGCGCATCCTGATTACGAAGGATGCCGATTTCGTGAATTCTTTTCTGTTGCAGGGGCAGCCCTTCCAACTGCTGCTGGTAGCTACCGGCAATATCGGTAACGTCGAGTTACTATCGCTCATGGATCAACATCTTCCAACCCTCCAGATCGTGTTCGCTCAGGCAGCTTTCGTAGAATTAAATCATCAAGGCTTGGTGCTTCATGCTTAACGCCACCATCGTCGAGAATCTGTGGGCGAAGTACGCCCTAGACAACCTGATCGAGAAGACCGAGGCTCTGATTGCCAAGTATCAGGCGATCAAGCAGGGGATGATGCACGACCTGTTCACCCGTGGCGTGGACGAGCACGGCCACCTGCGGCCCACTTACGAAGAAGCCCCCGAACTCTACAAACAGTCTGAGTTGGGTTGGATACCGAACGAGTGGAAGGTAGACCTTGTCGAGAATGTGCTGGAGCGAATCATAGACTATCGGGGAAAGACACCCCAGAAGACTGATAACGGAATACCGTTGATAACGGCTAAGAATGTCCGCATGGGATTCATCGACGATGAGCCAGCGGAGTTCATTGGCGAACATAACTTTGAAAGCTGGATGACGAGGGGGATTCCGGCCACAGGTGATGTTCTTTTCACCACCGAAGCTCCTCTTGGAAACGTCGCTCAAATCATGACAGATGGACGGCTCGCCTTTGCCCAACGAATTATCATTCTTCAAGCGAACAAGAGGCTCGACAACGCATTCTTGAAGTATTTGCTAATGACTGATAGCCCGCAACGCTGGATTCGGACCAAAGGTACGGGTTCGACTGTGGAGGGAATCAAACAAAGTGTTTTTCGACGCCTTCCTGTTGCCTTCCCAAAACGAGTTGAGGAACAGACTGCAATTGTTATGCGACTCGATTCGCTTGCACGTCAGTCCGAGAATGAACAAGAGGCCCACCGCAAGTTTCAGCTTCACAAAATCGGCCTTATGCAGGACCTGCTCACCGGCAAGGTGCGGGTGAAGGTGGACGAAGCCGAGGAGGTCGCTGCCCGTGCCTAAACTTCAGCAACGCCCCTTCTCGATCACGATCTTCGTACCCGATGGCGACCCCGACAGCCTGCGACTTGTCGAAAAGTCGAACTGGACCGGCATCGGCGTCGTCTTCAATCGCACGAACTACAAACAGGTTGTGATACAAGAGGAGTTCAACAAGACCGGCGTGTACGTGCTTGTCGGTTCATCCGAAGGAAGTGGCCTGCCGACGATCTACATCGGTGAAGGTGATCCGGTCAAAGATCGATTGAACCAGCATTACAGCAAGAAGGACTTTTGGGATTGGGCCGTGTTCTTCGTGACGAAGGACAACAGTCTGAACAAAGCCCACGTCCAGCATCTTGAAGCGAGATTGCTGGAATTGGCCCGTGCTGCCAAGCAGTGCAAGGTCGATAACACACAGAAACCACTTGTGCCAACATTGTCCAAGTCACAAACCGCCGACGTGGAGAGTTTCCTGCTTGACGTTCTGAGCATCTTTCCGCTCTTGGGCCTGGGCGTCTTTGAGAAGACCGAGACGACCAGCAAACCAGGCGAGTTGTTGTTCATCGAAGCCAAGGGAATCAAGGCAACCGGCTACGAAGACCCGAAGGGGTTCGTCGTCATCAAGGGTTCGCAGTTAGTGAAAGACGAAGTGCCGTCGATTCATGCTTACATGAGCACGCTTCGCAAAGACATGCTGGAGCAAGGCGTGATTTCGGCCAACGGGAATGCTTACGTGTTCAACCAAGACTATGTTTTCAATTCATCCTCAACGGCGGCAGGAGTGATCCAGGGGCGTACCGCGAACGGACGCAAGGATTGGAAGAACAAGGAAGGCAAAACACTGCGAGAGATTCAAGAAGCCGCAGCGAACGAGGACGAAGAATGACGCCTGCGGAAACTAGACGGGGCAAAAGAGCGGGCCGGCATTGTCTAAGAACTCGGAAAAGAGGAAAAAAATCGGTGACTTTAGACAGTCCAAAAAAATCTGGTTTAAGTAAGTCCTTTGCTGGCATAGGCTTGCGATTGTCTACTTTCTCGAAAATTGTTTTGCGTTTAGACAATCGCAACATGTGTCTAAATTGGTCATGGAAGAGTAAATCAAAGATGCGCATGGCGATAATCAGTCTTGAGGGAAACCGTTACGAGATCGCTTATGACTAGCAAATTGCCGTTCAATATCAGCGATCTGTTGCGTCAGCGAACGGTCGAAGGAGATCGGATCGAGTACAAGGCGGGCTGGAACCCTGATGCGATCATCAAGACGCTGTGTGCCTTTGCGAATGATTTTGAAAACCTCGGCGGTGGTTATGTCGTCATCGGACAGGATTGCGATAGGGATGGTCGTGCGATCTTTCCGCCGGTTGGCTTGAACGACAATCAACTCGATCCAATCCAACGCGAACTGCTGCAGTATTGCCAACTGATCCAACCCACGTACTTCCCTGTCTTGAGTATCGAGCAAGTCGAGGGACGAAACCTGATCGTGCTCTGGGCTCCCGGTGGATTGAATCGCCCGTACAAGGCTCCACGTGCAGTGACAGCCAAGACGAAGGAATACCACTACTACATTCGTCGTTATTCCAGCACGGTTGAGATCAAACCCAACAGCGAAGATGAACAAGAGCTACTGAGATTGACGGCCACCGTTCCGTTCGACGATCGTCAGTGCCAAAAGGCTGACGCGAACGATCTGCGTTTGTCGATGATCCGCTCGTACTTGAAAGAAGTCCGGAGCGAACTCTATGACGAATCGGCGCAAATGCCGTTGGTGGACCTTGGTCGTCAAATGAATATCGTCGACGGGGCCGACGAGTTCGTGAAACCTCGCAACGTTGGATTGCTGTTCTTTAATGACGATCCGACCCGTTTTATGCCTGGCTCTCATATCGATGTCGTGATTTTTCCGACAGGTCCCGGAGGAGATGAACTGATCGAAAAAACGTTTCGTGGGCCGATCCATGAACAGATTCGCGAAGCCCTCCTCTATATCGAGAATCGTGTTGTACGAGAGAAAGTAATCAAGCATCCAGGCAAGGCGGAAGCAACACGTTTCTTTAGCTATCCGATGACCTCGATCGAAGAGGCGCTCGTCAATGCGATGTACCATCGTGGCTACGATCAACGTGAACCTGTCGAGGTTCGAATCAATCCTGATGGGATCGATATCGTCAGCTACCCCGGTCCCGACCCGTCAATCCGATTGGAATCGCTGAGCGGTGGCAAGATCATGGCTCGTCGGTATCGGAACCGACGGATTGGCGAGTTTTTCAAAGAGCTGGATCTCACCGAAGGCCGTTGTACGGGCATCCCCAAGATGCGAGCCGCGATGGAACGCAACGGTTCGCCTGAACCAAGGTTTTCCACCGACGAGGCTCGGACCCATTTCGCCGTGGAATTGCCTGTCCATCCAGAGCTTGTGGGACTTGTGTTGCGAGACGAGGCCCAAGACGAGGCCCAAGATGAGGCCCAAGATGATTCGATTGACTTGACGGAAACCGAAAAGCGAATTGTTCGATCGTTGTTACCCGGGCCGAACTCGGTAGCGGAAATTGTTCAAGCTTTGGGTCAAAAATCGCTCAGCGGCGGAACCAAGCTGGCACTGCAGAAGCTTCTCCAACGAGGGTTGATTTCACTAACGATTCCAAGCAAACCGAACAGCAAGAACCAAAAGCGACAACTGACTGATAAAGGTCGCCAATGGCTGAAGGAGAAACGCGATGTCTGAGTACACCTTCGTCGAAAAGCCGTTCCTAGATCAACTCGAAGCCCTGGGCTGGACTGTGATCGAGCACGGACAGGGTATTCCAACCGATCCGACCAAGAGTCTACGTGAAAACTTTCGGGAAGTGACATTGCGGGATGTATTCAATCATGCCGTTCGTGCGATCAACACCACCACCGATGGCCGAACGTGGCTCTCGGACAAGCAACTCGACGATCTGCACGATACGTTGTTCGGTCACTCGGTCCGCAGCTTGGTCGAAAACAATGAAGCCGTTCTCAAACTGCTGTTCCGCTCCCAGGTGGATGCCAACGAGTTGACCGGCGAGCAGTATCCGAACGTCAAGCTGATTGACTTCGAGCATCCCGAGCGAAACCAGTTCCACGCCGTCAACCAGTTTCGAATCGACACGCCTGGAGCGACCAAGGGTTTTATCATCCCCGACATCGTGCTGTTCGTGAACGGGTTAGCTACTTTCAAGTTCGAATGGGTGTGGAGCCTAAGTCCGTAAGGATTTTCGATCTCCAAAACCGTTGGGCATCCTGGACACCCGGCGGGAACATCAATTTTCATTGGAAGTGCATGATGGCTCCGATGAAGATCTTGGACTATATCGTTGTCCACGAACTCGCCCACCTGTTGTTTCCGAATCACTCAACACAGTTTTGGAACGAAGTAGATAAGATGATGCCTGACTTTCAAGAACGCAAAGAATGGTTAAGAGAGCACGGCGCGGGCATGGATCTGTAACCTTTGAATCACGCTTCAGTCGAGTACAAGACGTAGCTCATCAGCTTTTGCAAAAGACAATGACTTGAATCTTACGATTGCCCCATCGGTCCGACAAACCGGAAGAAGATATATTGATGAAAAACTACGTATGTTATCACAGTGCAGAACGTATGGGGTACGAGTACGAGGGGACAAACTCGTTTTGTCTTGTAACATCTAAGTCAATCAAGAACGTTGAGGGTAATCGCGTTTGGACTATGTCAGGACATGGCAACCCTAGAGAATACTGGCTACGTTCGACTTGGATTGCCGACGAAGTTGGCGAAGTGGATGATGGAGGCGAATTCACAAGATACATTAGGGGAGCAGAGGGGTATTGTTTTCTTCCACCTGTGCGTTTGAACACCCTTCCATGGTTTAGAGACTTCGTCGAAAGTCGAGTCAACTTCAGCATTGGATTCAGTGCGATGCAGGAAGTATTTGTCGAGAAATTCGAGTCGCTATGGGACGAGCATCGACAGAGCATTACCGTCCTCCCAAACTGGGAAGATCCCATTGACCCCAATAGGACATTTGTCGAAGGGTCAGTAAAGCAAGTATTGGCAAACGCATACGAGCGAAGTGAAGCAGCAAGAACCGCATGCATTCGACATCACGGGACAACTTGCGTGGTTTGTTGTTTCAACTTCGGGCACAAGTACGGTCCGAGTGTCGAAGGCTTGATTCATGTGCATCATCTTCGAGAACTAAGCGCAATCGGTGAAAGCTATGTGGTCGACCCGATTATCGATCTTCGTCCTGTCTGTCCAAATTGCCATGCCGTGATCCATAGTCGTAGTCCCGCCCTGACGATCCAAGAAGTTCGCAATCTTCTTGGTGAAAACTTTGTGAGCAATTAGAAACATAACATAACTCTATTGGCTTTTACGGAGCCATGAAGGCAGATACTGATGCAGGGCAAGATTTATATTCTCCAAGATCAATCGAAACTATCTCCAATGGCGGAGACACAGTGGGACGCAGAGCACAAATTGCAACAACTGATTGCCGAGTACCCAGATTTACTGGGTGGTGATCAAATAGACGTGGAGAACCACCGTCGATGGCTGCTAGTTACCCGCGAAATGCCTATGCAAGGAGAGGAGCCCAATACGACTAGGCTTTCACTCGATCATTTGTTTCTGGATCAGGACGGGATCCCCACGCTGGTAGAGGTCAAGCGTGGCAGTAACGCTCAGGTACGTCGTGAAGTGGTTGGGCAGCTGCTTGACTATGCGGCCATTGCAACTTCTAGTTTGAATGTCCGAGACATCCAAGCAGCCCTCAGTAACAACGGGGCACCGGCGGATAGCAGGCTGGAAAAGTTTCTCGGAGAGGACGCAAATTTGGAAGAGTTCTGGCAACGAGTACAATCCAATTTGGATCGCGGGCAACTGCGTTTGATCGTCTTGGCAGATTCGATCCCTGCGGAACTTCGTCGAGTCGTGGAATTCTTGAATAGACAAATGAATCCCGCCGAGTTTCTTGCTGTCGAAGTCAAGCAATTCGAGTACGAGGGGCAAAAGGTCTTGGTTCCAAGAGTTTTAGGAGTAACCGAGGCGATACGTCAAAAAAAGTCGCCGGTAGCAACGATTGGTAAGCAATGGGATGAACCGATGTTTATGGCTGCTATCGAAGAGAATGCTGGCGTAGAAGTCCGTACGCTTGCCGAACAATTGTTGCGTTGGATTACGCCACAAGTTACTAACATCTTCTGGGGGCAAGGACAGAAAAACAGTTGCTTTATCCCTACGATTCGAAAAGGTAAAGTCGATTATCAAGTATGCAGGGTAAACTCGGATGGTGTTTTCGTATTTCCGTTCGATTGGCTTAACAAGAAAACCCCATTTGACGACGGCACGGTCCTTTCAGAGCTTCTCTCCAAGATCAATGCGATTCCAGGAATTCGCAATCGGTTCGGAGAGGAAAAATTGGCAGGTCGTGCACGATTTCCTTTAGAGGACATTTTGGAAATCCAATCGGTAGAGGCTCTCAAGTCCGTTCTCACCTTTATTGTCGAATCGGTTAACTTAGATCCCAATATGGTTTCAAAAGCCTAATGGTCGATGCGAGAGAGAAAGCCAGTCTGGACATCCAGTCCAATTTGATCGACGCGCGACAAGAGAGCCGGTGCGACACTTGCTGTACCCACGTTTGATGGCGGTTTGGCAGACGTAATAGCGATAGACTTTGCTTTTCTTCTTGGTCAGGCAATGTACCATGGCGTATCCTCAGGAGGGACGTTGCCTGAAAGCATGTAGCGACAAGTTTCGTTCATGCGACGCCAATCGAAATCACATAACACCAGTTCAGCCCTTCTCCTGACGCAATTCATTGAGCGTTGCTTTTCAGCCCGGAAGGAGCGAGATACAATTTAAATAAACACAACAAACGGGAGGCGGAAATGACGCAAAAAGAACTGCTGACGGCCATCGAAGCCTTACCCAAAGAACTTCAATTCGCCCTCGCGAACTCAGTGTTGGATCGTTTGGCAGTCGAAGGTCCGCCGCCAATCTCCGAGCAAAACAAAGCGGAATTGGTGCGACGCGAGGAGGTGTTTTTTTCTGACCCGCATAAGGGTGAATCTTGGGAGTCCGTTCGTGAGGAACTCTTCGGAAAGTGAACCGAGTCCCGATTGTCATTGAGCCTGAAGCCAAGTCAGATATCCGTTTGGCCCGGGACTACTACCCTGACAAAGGCGACCAGACATCGGATCGTTTCAGGGATGAGTTGAGTCAGATATTCGAGCTACTGTCGCGCCATCCCGAAGCCGTTGCTGTCGCTTTTGGTCGTACGCGTCTCAAACCAATGGGATACTTCCCGTATGTGATCGGATACATCTATTTCGAAGGTGTTGACCGGGAGAGTGGGCTCTTCGTAGTTTCATCTCTTGCCAACAGAACTTACGGGGCGGCGATCACAACACCTCGACCTACGATTATGCTGCACATCAGCACTCGAATGCAACCGTACGCGTTGGAACTCTTGCAAAGCGAAGGCCAACTCAACAAAAGTGTCTAGACCTAACTTTGGAAACTCGGTTGCGGGTCAGATACGCGGGTCAGACACGGTTTTCGGTTTCGATTTGATTGAAATCGCTGAAATCCGACAGTGGCAGTTGTTGGGCCATCGTTTTCTTAGAGCGGGGAAGTTTTGGAATCGGAAGCCGCTGAATGCTATAATCGGATAGACAGTCGAGAGCTGGACCGAGCGTTGGTGCCTGGGCTGCAGGAAGTGTTTGTAAGTTGTTTGGCTACTAATTCAAGTTTTGGAACGTGGAAATGGTCTCATGACAAATAGAATCTTGTTCGTGGACGATCATGAAATCGTACGTCTGGGCTTGCGGCAGATGCTGTCGAATTCGGAAAACGAAATCTCAGAGGAAGCGCACACAGCCGAGCAGGGCTACAACAAGTTCTTGACGGGCAAGTTCCATTTGGTCATTACTGATATCCGAATTCCTGGCGTCGATGGCTTGCAACTCTTAGGCAAGATCAAAAACCACACGCCAACCCAGCCAGTCTTGATCTTTTCGACGTACGACAATCCGACATATGCGGCACGGGCTGTAGCACTTGGGGCAAACGGATATTTGTTGAAAACCGATTCGCAGGAAAAGATCGTCGATGCGATTAATAGCGCGGCGAAAGGGGAGAACATCTGGAGTCGTGAGGAACTTCGTCGTGTAACAGGGGCACTTGCAGCGATGCGAGTTGGCAATGATTGCGAGATACCGCTGACACAGCGCGAAGGCGAAGTGCTAAAGCAACTCGCCAGTGGGCTCACCAACAAGGAGATAGCCATGTCGCTGGGTATCAGTTACGAAACCGTCAAGGAGCACGTACAGCACATATTGAGAAAAATCGGCGTATCGGACCGAACCCAAGCAGCCGTATGGGCCGTTCGCAAGAACCTCGTTTAGCATTTATCCTTTGGCCAACCCTCGTTTCAGTAATCTAGCCCAACAAACAAGTGTTTTTCAATGTGCTATCAACCCATTTTTTTTTCCGCCGTACTTTTGTTGGCTAGCCAATTGCTTGGTGAACCCGCCAACGGTGCGAACCAGCTAGGCCCGGATAGTCGGCTTGCCACGCTTGTCCCCGTTGAATTTCCACTTACTTCGTCGAGCGAAACACGACTGCGTGAAACTCTGGAACGCATTGGCAATCGGTCGAGCGGAACCGACCGCCCATTGGTCGTGCTTGAGTTCATTTCGGGTCGCAGTTCGAACCAAAACAATGAGGATAATGTAATTGGCCGTGGCACGTCGTTCGAGCGAGCACTCGGTTTGGCCCGCTGGCTCAGCGGGCCAAAGGGGAGCCGCATTCGGAGCGTTGCCTATCTGCCGAATTCGATAAGTGGGCATGCGGTGCTAGTCGCATTAGGGTGCGAGGAGATTGCGATCGCGGCGACTTCTGAAATTGGGCGAGCGGGCATCGACGAAGCTGCCATCGATGCCACGGTCCGGCAGGCATACTTAGACGTTTCCGCTCGGCGCAGTGCCTTTCCGGCGGCGGCGGTCCTGTCCCTCATCGATCCCTTGGAGTCACTCGTTCGAATCGAAATGGTTGGCGGTGCCACGGAGTACACGACAGCACCCCAGCTTGCCCAAAAGAAACGCGCAGAAACCGCCTGGAATGAAACTCAGCTCGTACCAGCCAATCAGATGGCTGTCTTCGTTGGGCAGGAACTTAGAACGTGGCGCTGGGTTGCACACATTGCAAACGATCGAGAGCAACTTGCTCAAGCCCTGAAACTGAGTCGACCCATAACCGAACAACCCGTATTTGAAGGTGAGCGGGTGGCAATTCGACTTCATCTAAGGGGGATCGTCTCATCGCGACAAGTGAATCGCAATATTCGTGCGATCGAGGAAGGCTTGAATCGAAAAGAGGTTAACTTGATCTTGATCGAGGTTGATTCGGCAGGCGGTAACCTGAGCGAAAGTCTCCGATTGGCGCAGTATCTCGCGGACATCCCGTCGGATCGAGCGGAAGTTGTGAGCTACATTAGCGGGTCAGCGCTGGGCGATGCCGCTTTGATTCCGTTGGCAAGCGATACGATCTTGATGCATCCTGAGGCAAAATTGGGTGGCCCTGGAGAAGCGACGATTTCGCCAGCGATTTGCAAAGAAAAAAAGTCTGCTTTGAACGAGTTTGCGAAGTCCGCGGGTAGATCGGACGGCGAAGTGCTCGGCTGCATTTGTCCTGAAATGCAGATCTTTGAATACAACGCATTCGACGGTCGCAAACAATGGTCAAATCCGCAATGGATTGTTGACGATCCCGACTTGCCTCAATGGAACCAGGGAGAACAGATTTCCTTTCAGAACGGTTTGGGTTTTAACAAAGCGAATGAGATGGGGCTTGTGGCTGACAAGGCAATTTCGTTGGAAGTTGTCGGAAATCGGTTCGGAATAGATGAGTTGCCAAAAGAAGTGCAAACGAACGCGACAGAACAGTACGTCGAATGGTTGGCGGGTCAAGGCTGGCTATCGATGTTGTTGTTCCTCGTTGGAATTGTATGCCTGAGCGCCGAGCTTAGCACGCCTGGGATCGGGGTCGCAGGCTTAATGTCCGCGGTTTGCTTCTTGCTGTTTTTTTGGATCCATCTCTTTCAAGGTACTGTGGAGTGGCTTGAGATCCTTCTCATTGCAGCTGGCGTGATTTGCTTGGCACTCGAGCTGTTCGTTCTGCCTGGCTTTGGTGTCTTTGGAATTACGGGCGTTGTTTTGCTTGCGGTAGGGTTATTGCTTGCTGGGCAAACGTTTGTGTTTCCCACAAACGAATATCAGTGGCAACGTACAGCCACAGGAATCGGTCAACTTGGTCTGATTGTTTTGACGCTCATGGCAGGTGCGATCCTATTCCGAAAGCAACTCGCCAACCTACCTATGGTGAGATGGTTTGCACTTCAACCGCCCAAAGAAGACAAAGAGCTGATCGCATTGGTGCAAGTGGAGGAAGAGCTGCGGTCGTTGATGGGTTGGCATGGACTCACGCTGTCCCGATGCAATCCCTCCGGCAAAGCGGCGATTGGCGATCGAATTTATGGAGTGGCGAGCCAAGATGCTTGGATCGATGAGGACACAGACATCGAAGTCGTCGGTCTCCAAGGGCGTACACTCATCGTCAAGCAACGCGTAAGACACAGCAACGCGTAAGACACAGCCGACAAAAGGTGCAGGCACGCTCCGCCGTGCCGTTAGCGGTCAAGCTTTTGCCAGGATTCCAGGTGGACGGCACATAGAATGTGCCTACTACTTTGACTGTTGTCGGCTGATTCGCGCAAGGTAACGATCGCAGTGGTTTACACTTTGGAGCGGAACAACCCAAGCTGTCCGTTGAGGATCCTCAAGCGACCCGTTTCATTTGTTGGTAGGTCAAGAGGACTTCGTACAGGTCCCGGGTGATTACGACCGGGTCGTCAGCAAAGTCGCTTACCCAATGGAGTCGATTGACGCTCGATTGCAGGAGTGCTGGCATTATATCCCGGATTCGAACGGCTACCGTTTCGAAAGTCTCCGTCGGTGTTGGGGTGTAAAGCTTAACGACGTGCGTGTCAATCGAGGCCGGTTTGGTGGTTGTCTCCGTTCCACAGTAATCTGCATCGCACGTGGCATGATCCAAACCGACGACTCGAAAAACGGACTTGTTCATAAAGAAAAGGACTTCCGAAATTGGCGAAACCGAACCGCAAACAAATGCAACACACAGCGGTTTAGATCGACTGCGTTGACTTTAACGCTTGAGTCCTTTTTCCTAAATTGAGCATTTCATGACCACGAAATGCCCTGGAAGAGGTGTTTCGCGGCATCAATTGGGCTTGTTCTTGCCGCAGAACGGCGGAAAGCTTGACAATTTAGTGCGACTCCCCTAGATTCCCAGTCTTGTTTGGATGCATGCATCCCATTGCACCCGTTGTGCGTTACGACTCCCTTAACGTGAAGGACTTCAAACTTCGATTTCGGACTCTGAATCAAACGACCCTCTCGTGGATTTAGAGCCAACATGATTCGCAGATTGAACCAGTTTGACCTATGAAAGATATTCAAGCGATCGCGCGTTATATGCGCCTTCCCGAAGACCAACTCAAGTTTCCGATCGAGTTGCTCAATCAAGGTTACGAACCAAACTATCTTGCAAACTATCGTCCGGACGAACTTGGAAGTATTGACGAGCAGACTCTGTCGATCCTGCGCCGTGCGCTGAACTACTCAGAATCGCTCAAAGTCCACAAGGAAAAAGTCCAGCAAACGCTTGAGCGCGAACAGCAATGGAACGAAACCGTTTCATCCGTTATTTCGCAAGCAAATACGATTTCTCAAGTTGACACGGTCATCCGGCACCTTAGGGCGAGGCGTAACTCACGGAGTATCGCAGAGAAGTGCCCACAGGTGGAGTCAGTCGGGCAAGCGATTTTGACGATGCAGGGGGACCCGCCAAAGGATCTTTTGGCTTGGGTCGCCGAAACGGCATCTGTGCCTTTGGAGCAGGCCGCAGATGTACTTGAGAACACAAAGCGATGGATGGTACACCTGCTGAGCGAAGACGTTAGGTTAATGCAAGACCTACAGCTTACGATTCTTAAGCGGGCGAGCATTTCAGTCAAAGTGCTTCCGGACCCACCCAGGGGTAGCGATGAAGAAAAACGGCTTGAGCACTCAGAGAACATCTCGCCAGTTTTGCAGAATGCTGCGACGACAATGGTCACGAGTGAATCAACATCACGATCACCTGTCCTCGCCGATGACGTTGCTCACCCAACATCGGAGATAGGCGATCAAGCCGAAAACGGTGAGGCCAAAACGGAACTAGCCGCAGACGTCCAAGTCAGCAGTGACTCAACGAACCAAGAGTCGATAACTACTTCGTCAACCGACGTGCAGTCTGAGGAACTAACAGCGTCGGCGCCAGACCAGGCCATGGATGACAACCAGGTCCTAGGCGACCCATCGCATACAACGCCTAATTTGGCTTCGACCGCACCGTTGATCGTGGATTTTCAGCAAGGCAAAAAGCCGGGTAAGGGGCTCAAAACCAAGACCCTTTCCGATAAGCAATTGTCTCCGCGGCAACGTCGACGAAAATGGTTGCGAAGCATCTTGGAATCCTACTCCAAACTTCGAAAGCCTCTATCGGCATTAACACCGTATCAAATCCTCATGCTGTCGCGAGGGCAACGATCACAGATCGTTTCGATCCAGTTTCATTACGACGAAAAACCGTTGGTCCAAGTCTGCCGAGAATCGCTTTGTCCCGGGCGCCACCCGATGCACTATTGGCTTGTTGAAATTGCAGAAGAAGGCTTGCGAAGCCATATATTGCCTCGATTGCATCAAGACGTTTTCGCCATCCTAGAAGAAGACGCACATACCGACCTTACCGAAGCCGCAGTCGTGCATTTGCAAGCATCCCTGCTGCAACGACCTGTTCGTGGACACCGCATTCTCGTCATCGATGCGATCGGTCCCAAGATGGCGGCCGTTTCGATCGTGGATGCGGAGGGAAATGTTGTCTTCACCAATGAGATCGCTTGCAACAGCAATCGAGCGGATGTCGTTGCTCAAAATGTGGTTTCCCTCGGCCAGTGGATCCATGAACACAAGGTGACACTATTGGCGCTTTCCAACGGTCCAGCCCGTCGCTACTTGATCCATACCGTTTCCGAATTGCTCAAGCAGTCCGCCGATGGTTCGCTCTATTGGACAATGGTCGACCGAGCGGGTGCGGACGGATATTGCATGTCTCGTGGATGCCTGGTCGAGTTGCCCCGCATCTCGCGTCGACATCGAGCGGCAACCTGGCTAGCTTGGAGGCTACAAGATCCGCTCAAGCAAATTCTCAAGGTCGATCCAGTTCGACTGCGATTAGGATCGTATCAACGCGAATTGCCGCAACGCGAACTTGAGGCCGCGCTTCAAGATGCCGTTTCTGCCGCCATCACGAAAGCTGGCGTCGACGTGTTTTATGCCAACGTCGATGTGCTCAAACGAATCCCAGGGATGACCACAGATGCTGCCAAGGCCGTCGTGCAAGCCTGTCACGACGACAAAATCACGAACCGAGAAGCTCTCATGAGCGTTCTTCGTGAACATTTGTCGGAGATGCATGCTCGACAAGCAATCGGTTTCCTGAAAGTATATAGCAGCAGCAATACGCTCGATGGAACCACCGTTCATCCCGATGATTATCGGTTGGCCGAGCGCTTGGTTGCACATGCAAACATAACGATGCCCGCTGCGGCTCCCGACAATTGGACGAAGCCAAACTACGCAGAGCTCGATGTTGCACATGCTGCAGCAACGATTGAACATGCCAAGCAAGTCACCGAAGAACCGTTTGCCGGTTCTCTAGAACTTGAAGACGCAGGTGGTGAAATAGGTTCCGAAGAAGCGGTCCAGTCGTCCGATGCGTCACCGACGAATAACAGTACCACGGAAGTCGAAGTACCGTCTAACACAGTACCGTCTAACACAGTACCGTCTGACACAGTACCGTCTGACACAGTACCGTCTGACACAGTACCGTCTGACACAGTACCGTCTGAAACAGCATCGTCGGACGGATCCGCAGTCGCTACAGGGGGCGTACCAGGCTCCGAATCGGTTGCCGAATCCACCAGCGACACGACACCCGCGTCCGTATCCGATGCGGGTGAATCGAATCAACCAATGGTTCCTCTGACGCCCCGCAGTTCCGTTCCGATGCCTCCGATCCCGACTGCGGCAATGGAACGACCAACGCTGTCGATCGACGTCGAACGCCTTGCGCGGAGTTGGCAAGTTGGACGAGAGAAGATGAAGCGTGTCGCAAACTGTTTGCAGTTCTCGTTTGCAGACAGTCGAGATTTTCAATTCCCAATGCCTCTGCTCTGCAAAGTGCCACGACTGGACAACCTCCAAAGTGGCATGATGCTCCAGGCTCTCGTCATTGGTGTCGCCGACTTTGGTGTGTTTGTGGACCTTGGGCCTGACTGCAGCGGCCTGATCCATATCAGCCGGTTGGCCCCTGACTTCATTGAGGATCCGCATCAGTTCGTTCAAGTTGGGGACCTCGTGCCGGTTTGGGTGCTCAACGTTGACGAAAAGAAAAAGCGAGTTTCGTTGACAGCCATACCACCCGGAACACCGTCGCGGCGAAGTGAACACGGTTCTTCAGGGCCCAACGAGGGGTCGCAGGACCGAGGTGGACAAGGACGTGGCAATCAAGCTGGAGGCGACAATCGAAATCAACGAAACGATCGAAATCAGACCGGCGCTCGCGATAGCGGACCACGCCAAAGTCAACCTCAATCGGCCGATCGGACCGGCCGGCCGGCTGGCTCTGGTTCTGGGGGGGACCGCAGTCGAAGCTCAGGCGGAGATAGCCGCAGCAGTCAAGGCGGCGGAAATCGTGGCGGCAAGTCCTTTGGACGCGATGGCAATCGCGACCGTGGTCGAAACAATTCGGAATCCGCCGATTCATCACAGTCTCGTAGACCAACTCGAGTTGACCCACCCAAGCCGGTGACCCCGATTAGCGATGCCATGCAAAAGGGGAAAGAACCATTGCGATCTTTCTCCGACCTTCTCCAGTTTATCAAGAAGTCCAAGGATGAACCAACGGTAGAACAAACTGCTACACCAGAGTTGGAGACGAGCGTTCGTTCTTCAGACGCTCAAAACGAAACGCCGGTAGAGAACAGTTCGCAAGGCGTTGAAACTACGGATCGCGGAGACGCGTCCGCACCCTCCGCCTGAGAATGACATGTCTGATTTTGACGACAAGCTAAAGAAAGCCGCTGCCCGCGGAGCAAATCGGGCAAGTTCATCCCAATCGGAATCTGAGCGGAAGCGGATAGAGGCCGAGGAGTTTCGTGCTCTCCATTCTAAAATTAGGTTGGAGCTCTCAGAACGTATCGAAACGGTCATGAAGAAGGTTGCAGATCTGTTTCCCGGCTTTCGATACCAAACCGTGTTCGGGGATGCCGGTTGGGGCGGAGCGTGTGTGAGAGATGATTTGTACATCGAACGGGGCCGTCGCGAGAACAAGTATAGTCGGTTTGAGATGGCTGTCCGACCCATTAACGAATTTCACATCTTGGACTTGCAAGCCAAGGGTACGATCGCAAATCGAGAGCTACTGACCCGTAGTTTCTATCAGCCGCTGGGTGAAGTGGATCTGGGTAAGTTTCGAGATCTAATCGACAACTGGGCGTTGACCTATGCCGAACTCTACGCCGCAAATCGATAGACCGTTCTACGATGGATCTAGCGATCCTCAGAACTCTTCCCAGTGGTCGACGACCCAGTGTTTCGTTTCGATGGAACCACTCAGTGAAATCTCGATTCGAATGGCATGATCGCGTGCAGTCACAAGCACTCGCCGATCCTTGGCTGCGAAAGCGTCCAAAACGCGAGTCGACTGGGCTCGATTCGCACCGCTGATAACGATGACCTCGGGGGCGCACCAAGCCAACAGGGCGTCTGATTTTGAGTTTAGCGAACCATGGTGTGGGGCCATCATCACATCCACTTTTGTTGAGTCTTGACCGACAAGCATTTGCATTCCTGGCGGTTCTAAATCCCCGGGAAGCAGGATGCGTCGCCCCGCGAATTCAATCATGACGCAAAGACTGTTGGCGTTGTCGGTTCCAACAACACCTTGGTCGGGCGGATGCATCGCTAACATGCTCCAGCCATCTCCTTGATACACGTCCCCTTTTTTCCAAGCCACCATGCGAGCACCGTGGCTGCCTGCCACACGCAAATTTTGCTTCAACAATGGGCTTCGATGTTCAAAGACTTGCCGAGTTGAGATCAATTTCCCAATGGCAAACCGTTTTGCAATCCCCTCGAGTCCGTTAAAATGATCGGAGTCTGCATGTGAGAGAATTACGCCGTGAATACTTGGCTTGTTCATAGCCCACAATGCCTCAACCATCACCTGATAACTGCGTTGATGGTCACCTAATCGACCAGCGTCGTACAGCCAATCTTGCTGGTCAGGAGTTTCGATGAGGATGTTGGTGCCGTGTCCAACATCGATGAATGTAAGGGACAGTTTCGTATTGCGCCCGTTTGTAGCAGACCGAACCCAGTCTAAAGTCGGCTGAATCGTCAATCCGAAAACAAACCATATTCCCAACACCCGAACGAGTAGTCGGCGACTCGTGGATCGTTTGACGCCACCTAGGATCGCGGTGATGATCCCGAGAGTATAAAAGCTGTGCAACCACCAAGCAGGTGGCGCCCTCAACCAAAAGTGACCCAATGGAACTTGCTCCCCCAGACCGACGATGCATTGCACAATCCATAACGACACACCACAAACCACTCCAAGCGGCCAGGCAAAGATTGGGAACCATCCAAAGGCAATCAGGCCAAGGCCAGCCATCAAAGCCAACAGCATCGGCAACCATAGCAATAGATTGAGCGCGATTGCGATCGGACTAACTACATGAAAACTGCTCCA
>JAIPFP010000035.1 GCA_021736575.1 Pirellula sp.
GCATAAAACCACTCGCCGAATCGTTGGTGTGCAACGTGCTAAACACAAGGTGACCTGTCAACGAAGCTTGCGTTGCGTTTTCCGCTGTCTCCAAATCTCGAATTTCACCCACAAGTACCACGTCGGGATCGTGCCGCAATATCGCGCGCAAACACGCTGCAAAATTTAAGCCCACTTTCGTGTGTACTTGAATCTGATTGATCCCTTCCAATTGATACTCGATGGGATCTTCGGTGGTCACGATTTTGATGTCTTCCGACATGATTTCGCTCAACGCACTGTACAGCGTGGTCGTCTTGCCCGAACCGGTGGGTCCGGTGACAAGCAGAATTCCGTGCGGTAACCGAATGAGCTTTTGAAAATTTTCGTAGACTGCCTCAGGCATACCGATACCTCGCAACGAAAACTTCAAGTTCGTCTTGTCCAGTACCCGCATCACGACACCTTCGCCGTGGAGCATCGGAATGATGGAAACACGCACGTCGATTTCACGACCCGAGACTCGCAGTTTGATGCGTCCGTCTTGTGGTACTCGCTTCTCGGCGATGTTCATCTTAGCCATGATCTTGAGCCGGCTGATGATCGCGGCACGGAACTGATTCATCTCGGGTGGAGTCGGTTGTTTTTGTAAAACTCCGTCGATGCGGTGGCGTATTTTTAGTCCAGACTCTTGCGATTCAATATGGATGTCGCTGGCTCTCGCTTGGATGGCTTCACTGAGGATCTCGTTGACGAGCCCGACCACGGACGCTTGTTGGGCTTCGGCAGCATCCTCCAAACTATCTGGATCAAGCCCTTCGAGCATCTCCACGTCGCCGGGTTGTTGCCGCTGGAGAGCGATCAAACCATCGATCGTTTCCGAGCCAACGCCGAGATGCCGCTTGATCAATTTCTGAACGGTTTCGGGAGCGGCCATGACAGGTCGCACCTCTACCTCCATGGCGGATGCAACCGAATCGATCGCGGCAAAGTCAAACGGATTGCTGACGGCCAGTCTCAGCCATCCAGGTCCGCGTTCGAGCGGAAAGACCCCGTGCCGGTGGATAAGTTTCGCAGGAAAGCCTTCCAGCGTTTCGGGAGCAAAATCCCCATTGTCCGTGTCGAGCCAATCAAGCTTCATCGAGCGAGCACTGGTGGCGAGCAAATCGAGCGAACTGTTGAACGACCACTGTTCGGCGAGCTGGTCGAGGGAATCACCTAGACTGAGGCAATCCGCCAATTGACGCAGTTGCACAGAGTCTAGTAATGGATGCATTCCCGAGGAATTCGAGATCATCGTGTCAATCCGTGAATACGAGTGATGCTTTTCTCAGCGAACTTAAGGAAGGAGGACATGCGTTCGGTAAAAGCACTTATACAATGGTGGGGTTCGATCGGAACAGAATTCTTTCGCGATCGAACTGGAATTAGGCAGGCTGAAAACGGTGGGTTGTGGTCTGGATCGGATACATCCTATTGTGCAGTATAGCCAAACAAACCGCGATTCTAGAATAAGTTTACTCGTTTGCACGATTGCAGGGCAATTCCAAAGAACGTCACACCCAAAAGGGGGGTGCATTAGCATGCGTCTAACTCACTCCTATGGGTGAAATGAGTCCGGTCCGGTGAGGCTTGCGACATTTCGCTAAAACGCAGTGCCACTATTTCGTTCGCAGTAGATTCAGTGCTTTTTCAAGGTTTTTGGTGTTGGTGGATTCCAGACGCAGCAACTGAACCCGACGGGCGGATGCCGTCCCCGATTGTTGGTCGAGCTTTTCAATGAACGATCGCACCTCAGCCGTTAAACTTGTAGGGCCTCTGAGTACGATGGAATTGGTGGTGTCGTCAACCGCTGCAGTGAGCAATGGACCTGCGGACTGTGCATTGATCTGTTGTAGTACCGTCGCAACGTCCGCAGAAACACCCTCTGGGATATCTACGGGCACTCTGCCTGCCCCTGTCGTGAATTGCGACTTATAGACACTCTCGATAATGCTCACCACATTCTTTGCGCTTGCACTTTGAAGCTGCACGATGTTGGGCGTGATCTGCTGAAGCGTATCGAGCAGGTCCTCGGAGTCGAAAACCGCCAGCAGTTCTTCGACAATTTTTCGATCCGCCCGGTTTCCTCCGATGATCAAGCCGTTAATTCGTGGGTCCGCGACGATTTTCACCCTTTGTATCGCATCGGAGAACGACGTTCGCTTGCTGCTCTCTCCGGTTCGAAAGAGATCGACGAGAATCTCTTGCAAGTGTTTAGCGTCGGTGTGTCGCAAAATGTAAACGGAGAAATTTCCAGCGGTTGCAAATGGAGTGACCTTTGGGTTCATTACGGTATCGAGCAGTCGCGTGAATAAATCGAGGGCTTCCATGTCATCCGACGCCACTGTCCATTGCTCTTCCCCCGTTACAACGATGATCGGTGGACGTTGTATGGGTGCCGTTTGCTGATCATCCGGCAAGGCTTGCACGCTTGCCAATCTCTGGATCACCTTCGAGCGAGATTGGCCCAAATCGTCTATCTTTTTGGGGGCTACGGGTATCGGCGGTGCTTCTTGTTGAATCTCTGACTTGATCGGCGTGGGATTGACGACGTTGATGGGATTGTTTCGCAGGGTCGGCCATAGTTTCTGAATATCCTCTAACAACTGTGTCGAACTGCGATGAATTGGTACGAATCGCAATCGTCCGGATCCAGCCGAGACATTTTTGGTTTGCGATTCCCCCATCTGCTTCAGAAGTTTGCGAATACTCTCAAGTTGTTCTTGGGTTGCTCTTACTAAGACCTGTTGTTGATTGGAATCGATTGAGATCATCGGTGCACTCGATATGGCTTCGTCTTGAAACAACGCATCGGCGGCTAATTTGAACGAGAAAGGGTCTGCCGAGGTCAACTGAATGATTTCGAGCTCACGTGGCGGAGGCGCAAATTGCTTAACGGCCTCCTCTACCGATTTGAGCTGCGATGCAGTACCGGTTACGATCAGCTGTTGTTTGAGCGGATCGTATTTCACATCGACGCGGTCTGCGTCCTCTTTGAAGAGGCTTTCGATCGAAGTTATCACCGATTTGCCATCGGCACCGCTCAAGGAAAAGAGTTGAAGTCTCTTGGAATCGCTTGAAGTGTTTGGCACATCGAATTGCTCCACCAATTGCTCGGCCACGGTCAAATCCTGCCGACCTGCGACAACAAATACGCTCTTCGTTTCGCGGCTGAAGCTGACGCCCGCAGTGGAGCGTCTCCCAAATGCGCTTTGAAGTGCCTCGGCTACCTTCTCTGGGTTGGCGTGCCTAAGAACAAATGCTTTCAGTGTTGGAAGTTTGGTCGGCTGAGCATTGATCTCTTCGACGACCTTCGCGATTGCGAGCTGATCTTCGTCGGTCGCAGTCGCAAAAACACCACCGCTGATCGAGTCAGCAGAAAAACTCGCTTTCGGGAAACTATCTTGTAGCGCCTTTGAGAGTGGCACTGGCTCGGCTCCAACAAGCGAATAGAATCGCGTATTCTTCTCCTTGGAGCCGCCGGATTCCACTTCTGTCACGATCTGGGCAATCCGCTCCATCTCGGCGGCAGGAGCGGTCACGATCAAACTGTTCGTGGCGGTGTCCGCAGTAGACGTCGCTTTCAACGAAAAGCCTTGGAGGGCGGCTTTCAACGTAGTCGCGTTCCCTTTTCCAATCGCAAAGACACGAGTTTCACTGTTTTGTATATCGACATCAAAGTCCTTGACGATCGATTCGATTCGCTTGTGCTGTTCGGTTGTCGCGGTTGCAATGAGTACGCCTTCTTCGCGAGAACCATAAAAGGTCGCGTCCGGCATGAGATCCACGAGCACGGTAGACAACCCTCGAGCGCTGGCTTGCCTCAATCGATATACGTGCGTTTCCCGATTGGACGATTTGGGAAGATCAAAAGCGTTGATAAACTCTTTGATCTTCTGGTGCTCGTGAGCCTTAGCCGTGGCAGCAATCGTGCGCGATGTTGCGTCTTGTACGAGCGTTGCTCGCGGCACCAACGACTGTAGAATCGTCAAGGCACTCAGCGAACTCCCGTATTGCAGCGGATACACAACGGATGAGCTAGCATCGGGGACCGGAAGCTCTTGTTGCAGTTTCTCGATCTTGTCTGCAACCATCGTCAATTCCTCCGGGCTTCCGATGGCGAGTAGAGTACCGTTGCGAGCATTGGATTCCAGTTTGATTTGGGATGGCAAGGTCGCTTGCAGTGCGCTAAGCAGGCTGGTTTGGTCAACACGGTCCACATCGATCTTGAATACTTTTATCGTGCGATCCGAGGCGTTGGGGCCACTTGCCATCAACTCCACGACTTCCGCGACACGCTCCTGCTGATCGGAGGTTGCGATCACGATCAATTGGCCTGTTGTCGGGTCGGAAGTAATCTCAAGCAGAGGAAAGAGGGCTTTTAACGAGGATTGAACGATCAACGCTTGCGACGGTTTTACAACATAAGTAGCAGGCTCCGTCTGCACATCAAACTGCTTCAAAAACTCTTCAATTTTCCTGTGATCGCTGGCCTTGGCGGTGGCGGCTAGGCTTCTCGATACCGCGTCCCGCACAAAAGTCGCCTTTGGCATCAAAGGCTGCAAAATGGCAAGCGCACCACTGGTTGTGGTGTATCGAAGCTTGTAGACCGTCGACACCGTCGGCTCGGGGACAGGCATTTGTTTCTGCAACTCATCGATTTTAGCCGTCACCGACTCCAGTTCTTCTGGCGTACCGATGGCCATGATCGTGTTGTTGATCAAGTTTGGCTCAAGCCTGATCTGAGGTGGAAGCGTCGATTGAAGAGCGTTCAATAAGTTGGTTAACTCCGCACCTTCGGCTTCCACACGAAAGACTTTGACAGTACGCTCCGAAGCGTTGGGACCAGTCGACATTAACTCAATGACTTCTGCAATTCGCTTTTGCTGATCAGCGGATGCCACAACAATCAGTTGGCCTGTCGTCGGAACCGCGGCAACGCCAATCGTAGGGAAGAGCGATAGCAAGGAGGTTTGAACCGCAACGACCTGAGTCGGTTTGACTTGGTAGGTTGCGACTTCCTTGGCGGCTTGGGCGGTCTTGCTGATTTGCTCTAGGGCTTGCTGGACTCGTGTTTGTTGTTCTTCTCCCGCCCAAACCGTCACAGTTCGCGACGTGATATCGCTACTGATTACGGCTTGGGGTGCGATTTGTCCAAGGATCGATGCCAGGGTGAGCATGTCCCCCGCAGGAACCGAGTAAGTTTTGACAAACTGCGGCTTGCCATCAGGGGCCGATATCAAGCGTTCTATGGCTGCGTCCAATTGATCGAGCTCCTTGAGGGAACCAGAGGCGATGATGCGGTTCGCGGTCGCGTCGGCCGACAACTGCAAATCGGGCCATAGTTTTTGTAACGTCGGAATCAACGCTGCCGCTTGCAGTTTCTTGGCTTCGTACGAGCGAATCTCGTTCGATCCTCCGCCCGTTTGCAAGGGACGATCGATTTGAGTGATGGTCGCTTTCGCGATCGCTTGAGTCTCAAGTGGTCCTGTTACAACGAGCTGCTTAAGTTTGTCATCCGCGATGGACGTCGTTCCCAACGCAAGTTGATCGAAGACGATCTTTACCTGGGAGGGCAACGCATGCTCAAGCGAATAAGCCACCACAATTTGCTGTTGCTCGACACCGAGTTTCTCGCTCAGCGCCTTAACCAAGTCCGAAATCTCTTGGTGTGTTTTGGCATCCGCACCAACGAGGAGTCGGTTCCTGGCGCTGTCCAAATTCACGCGAGCCTTCGTAAGCAATGGGGCGAGAGCCAATTGCAGGGTGGCTGCCGTCATGCCGCGGACAGTATAGGATTCTAGAGTGATCGCAGTTTTCTTGGGTAGTTGTTCATTGAACAAGTCAATTCGGGTTGCAAGTTTGACGTGTGAGGCCTCATCGGCGATAACGGTCAGCTTATTTCCATCCGCGTCGGCAGTGATTTTGGCATCGGGGAATTCGGACGTTAGAAGCTGCAAAATGAGCGAACTTTCCTGGACCGTAATCGGATAAATCCTTGGAAGAGTTGGCATGGAGACAGGCGCTGGCTGATCCAATCCCTTCAATAGCTTGGAGAATTCGGCATGTTGCTCGGTTGTTGCCCAAACCAAGAGCTCCTGCTTGTTGCTGCCGTCGACAATTTTGATATTGAGCAAGCTTGGTGGCAAGTCGGTCAAACTGCTTCGACGGGCGAGTTGACTCTTAGAGAGGTCATAGATTTGCAATTTACGTGGATCTGGCTTAGGTATCAGACTCTGCAATTCGGGCAACAGCTTTTCGACCATTTGGATCTCAGCGGTGCTCGCGAGCAGCATCAATTTCTTTCCATCATCGCCTAACCAAACATTGGCGTTGGGCACCACCCGCTGGACCGTCGCCAACCACTTCGGGTCAGCTTGTTGTTCGATAGGAAAAGCACGGAAGACCAATTGGTTTGCGGATTGTGAACGTTTCCAAACGTCGACCATTTCTGTCGCGATTCGTAGATCCTCTTGGGAGCCGCGAACAACCAGACTGCCAGTTTTGACGTTGGAAGCCATCTGACTTTTCGGCAGGAACGATTTGAGTGCGGTTTCGACCAACGGGGCTACCGTCGGATCCAACTCGAATACTTGAATCGATTTGCCAGCTTCGGCTGGAACCACATCGAAAGCGGCCAAACTGGCTTTGAGCAATTTCTGGTCTTCCGCTCGCGCAATCACTAGAACTCGATCGGTCGTAGCCGTAACCGTTGCGTTGGGTGCTAGGTTGAGTATCTGCTTTTTGATCTCGTCGGCAGTCGCGCCAGACAACGACAGTTGATACGCGACCGACTCGAACGATTGCAACTGAGCCGCGTTTGCCGTCATCTGGTCAATAGCCAGCTTGATAGCGTTCTGCTGATCGGGAATAACGAACGCACTCAAGACGCCCGTTTTGTCGTCGACCGTTATCTGGGTACTTGGGATGAGTTTGCGGATGGTTTCCAACGCGCGGGCTGCGTCCAAACCGCCAAGCGGGTAGGCGGCAAAAACCGGTACTGGGGGCGGCGGTGGCGGTTCGGGTTTCGGTGCGACCTTGGGCAATGGCACGGACGCGATCAGTTCATTGATCGTTTGCATCTTTCCAGCCGTTTCAACGACCAACACTTGGCTGCCTTGTGCCAATGGCACAGCCCGTCCATAACTGCTCAAGTACGGCTTTACTTCTTGAAGCACAGCGTCGATTGGGCGTCCCGCAAGTGGAAAAACAACACTCACCAACTCAAAGCGGCCACGCTTCAGCAGTTCATCTAGTTTGACTCGTGGAAGCAGTTCGAGGGGGATAGAATCGCTTAGGGCCATCACCACCAACATTTTCTCGCGGCGAACGAGCGAGAAATTACGAGTCATCAGCACGCTATTAAGCAGATCGATCCCTTCGCTTGGCGAATACGAACGCGTATCGCTGTAGGTAAATGTGCCAGGTGGGATTTGATCCATGACCAAAGTCAAATCCTGTTGGCTTGCGAACCAATCAAGCACCGCGTCCCATTTCATTTCCCTGAACTGAAACATGAGCTTCTTCGGCGACTGCGTTTCAATGAACTTCGACCGCTGCTGATCGTTTAAGACAGCCAATATTCGTTTCGAAAAATCTGCATTGACCTTGTCTTTGGATGTTTTGTCAGTTTGTCGCGCCAATTCCTCAGCTCGCGACTGGAGTAGATTCTGAATCGCGGATCGTTGAACGTCTACTAGGCTCAATCGTTCCGCAACGTCCGGGTGTACCAAACTCGCCACATCCGGTTCTTGGGCGATCAACGCCGGTGGAACGTACAAATAAAGCGACAAAACACAAAGAAAAGCTATGAAATAGTTCGCAAACATCGGTCGAACTCAGTTTTTAAGTAAGAGGGGTCAACGGCGGGGTGGAAGGGCGGGGAGCGTTGGATCGCAACTCTACTATAATTCATTTGTTAAATTCTTTCTGACCAAAATGCTGGAAGGACCTCACATCTCTTTACTACCGACCCTTAAAGGCGTAAAAACTCCGTCTGGACGCCACCTAATGGCTATTTAGGTACCTTTATTGCGGCCTTTTTACCCTGAGTTAAGAACGACAAATTGGGGGCTGTAAACTTCTCGCGAAGTATCGTGCCAGAAAACTTGTGTATTCGACCGTCACAAATTAGGCTTAGGAGGTTGACGCCTACCACACTCTTTCATCCACCAAGCCACCAAGGCCGCCATGTACGCTTTGCTTCCTTATCTTTGGATCCTGTTCATGGTCGGTTTGGTTGTCTCGACGATCGTAACTGTAATACGGAGTCGTCCGAAAAAAGCTCCAACTCCCAAAACTACAGAAGGATTGACAACCGACGGCAATCTGAGCGAACCGGGCGAACCAATTCTGGATTTCGGCGACGAGCTAGCCCAGATCAAATAGGGGCGGCACGCTCGACACAGCCGACCAAAAGTCAAAGCAGTAGGCACATTCCATGTGCCGTCCACCTGGAATCTCGGCAAAAGCTTGACTGCGAACGGCACGGCGGAGAGTTCCTGCACCTTTTGCCGGCTTTCTAGGACAAAAGATTACCACTGGCTTGAGGCCCTCAAAGGCCATGGGGGCCCTCAAGATATGATGGACCTTGTCAAACTTCGCGGGTGATCGTGCCCAAATAGAACGGCTGTTGGGCTACGAGTTCCGTTCCGTCGTTTAAGTAAAATCGGATTCGAACGCACCACGATATTTTTAAGAGTCGCCCTTCGTAAGATAGCGGCGAGTCCGGCAATGGGACTTGAATTTTTTGAGGAATAGACCAGTCCGTGGCTGAGAGCGAATTACCGGTAAGGCGTTGGAACGAATGGACGCCAAGATCCTCTGTCCCCTTGCCCTCGGTCAACCACACTACCGATGCCTCTACCGCTGAAATGGAGTTTTGGTCCACGTTGGATACACGATATTCAAACTCGAGAAGATCGTGAGGCATGTAGGTTGGCTGCAAACCGAGCAATCGGATCATGATGACAGACTGAACGGTTTGGTTCGAACGTGCGGGTACACCACTACGGGGAAACTTCGGCAGTACGATGGCCATCGATTTGCCTCTCCTTCGACGATGATTTTCCAATGGATCGCATTGTGTAAACTCTGAAATGAATGCATGGCGTCAGACGGAATCGACACTTCGCATTCGAGTTCAAGCGGTCGCCCCCAATCGATTCGCGATCGCCCCTGATTGAGAATCGGTAGTTGTCGAACCACTTCCTGCTCGGTACGAATGTCTGTTCCAAAATGATAAGTGCTTTCCTCCTCACATACTAGTCGAATCGTGAGGTTCTTAATCACAAGCCTACCATATTGCACCAGCAACAACTTGTACTTTTCGCCGGGTACGAGCGGTAGGTCCTCTATTTCAACGGTGGTCGAGCCGATCCCAATGGCTTGAACATAGGATTTGAAAAACAACTGACCTGACCGAAGCCCAATATAAATCGCTGGAACAATCAGGATCAGTAAACGATACTGAATGTCCCCACCGAGTAAGCCCCTCAAGGCAAACACCGTGAAAACCGCCACCATTGCGTTCCAAAACATGGCGAACAATCCGATGGCGATGAGCGAACCCGTTCCAGGCCACTCGCACGGCAATCGATACGCAAGTTTTGCGCCCGGGCTATCGGTAAACGAACTCAAGAGCGGGACCGTCGGGGGTAGCACTGTCTTAATATGCGGCTGATTCGGGCGGGATACGATGCCATGCTTGGCAATCACTTCGCGGTGCTCGTCGCTCGTGGCAACCTTGAGAACGCGATACCAAAAACCAACCGCCCCAAGCACAATTCCGGCTGCCGAGACCGTCGTGAGCAACCAAAATCCATAGCCTATTCGAACAACTTGTGTGCTCGGAGACAGAAATTGCCAAACCACAATCGTAGTAAAGCACAGGATTCCAACCAAGAAAAAGGAGGCAAAGAACAACGCTTCCCCAAGTGAGCCTACGAACCACCACCCGGACATTCGCCCGCCGCGTTTTTTCCCCCAAAGTCTCAGTCGTGGCCTCATCTGCAGCAGTGTATTCACTTATTGCAAATCGGTGAAGGGTGATCGAGACAGCGAGTCTAACCGTTTCTCGCGTTGTACACTACCGAACCAGACTTGCGGAAGCTCTCAAATACTTGAACGGCTTGCTCGTACAGCACACCATCTTGAACCGCAATCCCACGTCGAATTAGCTCTTCTGCCCACTGCGGATGAATGGGGCCCTCGTCAAAGCCGGTGATCCGTTCGCATGCGTCGTCGCTGCCAGCAATCACAAGCGATCGAATGCCACTCCAAATTGTCGCTCCATAACACATCGCGCACGGTCGCCAATTCACAACAAGTTGCATCGCAGGAAACGATGCACTCCCCAAATCCCAACTATTGAGCATTTGTTGTGCAATGGATAACGCAACGACTTCGGCGTGCGCAGAAGAGACGTTCGAAGGAACGACACGGTTCACGCCAAGCACAATTCGACGCCCCGAATCACGTTCAAATATCCCCGCCGCGAACGGTCCTCCCGTTTGATGGTCAATGTTCATCTGCGAGAATCGGATGACTGCCCGCATTTGGTCTTCGATCAATGGCAAATGCGTGGGCAAACAAGTTTGAGCGTCAACGGCCCATCGTGGAAGTTCAACAGTAAATTGCATTGGGCGATCACTCCCGCTTGGACACAAACCAAATCGCACCTAGCGACAACGTTATCCTATCATTATAGCGTCCATGTTCCTCCCCATCCCTCGCCTGGTTTTATCTCAGGGGTTCGTTACCTTCACGCTAGGGCGAAGAGCAATTACCATTGGCTAAACGCCCAATGACCGGATTCAAACGCAAGTTTGAGCGAGAATCGCTCACTATCGTATAGCAAAATCTGTATAAGCAGTTATGCTTATGCAGATATGAATCCAGAGCTACTCACTCAGCAAGTTTTAAAACTTGTCTTTTCGGCCGATTATAAGCCGTCTAAACCCACTGTAATCCTTAAATCGCTGAAGCTGCCCGAAGAAGACTTTCCGCGTTTGAGACGAGCAATCAAGCAATTGATACGTACCGGCCAGATTGCATTTGGGGCCAATCATTTGGTGTTCAAGCCTCATGCGATCCCTTCAAAGGGTGCATTAAAACATCCAAATCCAGACCCCAGTCCTGCTTCAGACAAGCGAGCTCGACGCGAGAAAAACGAGCTAACTGGCGTTTTCCGAACCGCTTCTTCCGGTGGTTTTGGCTTCGTGCGAGTTGCTCCTGCACTCGACGAAGCACGAATGGATGATGTCTTTATTCCTCCCCCCGCCACGCACGGCGCCATGGAAGGGGACACGGTTCGAATTCGAGTTGTTCGAAGTGGAAAGGATGGTCGGACCGAAGGCACCGTTGAAGAAATCGTCTCCCGATCGCGCCGCGAGTTTTCTGGCACTTATCAAATGCTCGACGGTAAGTCGATCGTTTGGTTGGACGGAGCCAAACTGGAACATCCTATCCAAATCGGAGACATTCGAGGGCTGCCCGTTAACGATAACGACAAAGTCATTGTCGAGATCGTTCGATTTCCCGACGCTTTCCACCCAGGTGAAGGGGTTATCCTCAAAGTCCTAGGCAGCAGCAAGAACCCGGCCGTCGATACGCTTGCCGTAATGCACCAGTTTGGATTACCCGACGAGTATCCCGCTGCAGCCCTCGAAGTCGCTCGAAAACAAGCCGACCTGTTCGATGAAGATGTCATTCCGGAGGGACGCCTCGATTTGCGGGCCGTCCCAACCTTGACTATTGATCCGGTCGATGCTCGCGATTTTGATGACGCGATTTCACTTTGCAAGAATGAAAAGGGAAACTGGGAACTGCAAGTACACATTGCAGACGTTTCTCATTTCGTTCCAATCGGATCGGCTCTAGATGAAGAAGCACGCAAACGCGGGACCAGCGTTTACCTGCCGGATCGTGTCATTCCGATGATCCCGGAAACGATCAGCAATCACCTAGCATCGCTTCAACCCGATCGCAGCCGGCTGTCCAAGACTGTATTCATGGAGTACGCGCCCGACGGGACTCTCATCCATAATCACGTCTTCAACAGCGTCATTCGCAACCAACAACGATTCAACTACGAACAGATCGATCAATACCTTGACGATCGCGAAGTCTGGCGTCCGAAACTCACACCGGAGATCTTCCAACTGGTCGCGGACATGCATGAGTTGGCAATGGTACTCCGAGGCATTCGCAACAAACAAGGTGCACTCGAGTTAACGCTCCCCGAAGTCAAAATTGATTTGGATAAGATGGGCAAAGTTCGAGGCGCCCACCTCGTGCAACATACCGTAAGTCATCAGATGATCGAGGAGTGCATGTTGGCGGCCAACCAAGCGGTTGCATCTTGGCTCGATTCGTTGAATCTCCCTTTTTTACGACGCGCACATGCACCTCCGAATCGACTCAAACTACGCCGACTTAATGAATTCGTGAGGGCCCTTGGCATTCCCGCCGAAAACATGGAAGATCGCTTTGAGATCCAACGTGTCGTCGACGCAGTTCGAGGGCAACCGACCGAATATGCAGTCAACTACGCGATTCTCAAAAGCATGTCTAAGGCGGTCTACCAAGCGGAATTCGAACGCCACTACGCCCTCGACATGACTCACTATTGCCACTTTACAAGCCCGATTCGGAGATACCCCGATTTGGTGGTGCACCGAATTGTTCAGAAACTTCTTGAGGGCAAGCCAGCCCGCGAAGACGAAAAAGTCCTCGAACAACTGGGTCAGCAATGCAGCGACGCCGAACAGAATGCAGAAAGCGCTGAACGCGAACTTATCCGTGTTAAGCTCCTGCACTTCTTGTCCAAGAAACAAGGAGAACTGCTCACCGGGGTTGTGTCTGGCGTACGTCCCATCGGTTTAACGGTTCGAGCCATTGAGATTCCGGTAGATGGCTTGATCGGAGTTCGCGATCTGCCCAACGATCGCTATCGGTTCGACAAAGACACGCATACTTTGGAAGGCTACAAAGACGGCAATCGCTTCCGGCTCGGAGACGAAGTTATCGTTCGCATACTACGCATCGATACTGCCAAGCGGGAGTTGCATTTCGGCCTAGAGCGAGTCGGGAGACGAGCCACACCTCTATCGCTTGAGCCGCGAAAAAACAAAGCCGCGAAAAAAGAATCGGATGGCAAAGGCAATAAACACAAATCGCGTGAATCCGCGCCCAAAAGCGAAAAGCTCGCAAGTCGCCTCAAAAAAAATAGTCGCAAGAAAAAGCGATAATAGCCAAGGCCACCAGAGCCTAAGGCGCTAGCCGATCCTAGATGCTCTTGAATAGAATCGACTCTCGCCTCAGAGACCAATGCGAGAATTATCTCGTTAGCCTCTTGGCACAAAAACGTCGTTGTCATGCATTGGCTCATGCAAGCTTGCTTGCATGCTTTCTTGCTGGCTGGCAATCCAGCTTGCTGCCTCCTCGATAACCATCACTAGCGCTGGCGTGTTACTCACAAAGAAGTTGGGGGAATAGCCTTCCTTGCCGGTTGTGGTTGCTTTCCAAGAACGCGAGACGGAGAAATCAAAGTACTCGAAACCGCTTGGTGCTTGCCGCCTCCAAACGGATGCTGCGACCGCCCCTTGACGGAACGTCTTGAATGGCTTGATTGGACTCTTTTTTTCTTGCCCTGACATGCGATACCTCCATGATGTCGTTATTAATTCCTGCCTAGATATCACGGTTTTGGACAAAGTGTCAAACGTTTGTTTTGAAGCACGCTATTTCGAGAATCTGGGGCACTCGCCGACCTAATCGAAAAAACGGCACGCGTTCTTGGATCGATTCAAAAACAGACGACTTGAACATGCAGTTGATTTGTGATAAGTCAGCCCCTCGAAAAAACGTTACCCAGCATACAACTGACATTTGGAGGAGCATGAACGATCGAATTAGAGCATTAAGCATGGAATGGGAGATCCATTTCGTCGATTTCGAACAAGCCCCTAAGCAGGTAGCACAATGATCCCCTTTCAAGTTCTTGGCTCGATCGTTCTTTCAATGACATTCCTTCGTTTTCCAGAAGTTGGAGGATTCGTCGCATTCGCCTACTTGGTCATCATCTGCCGTCGGCTGGGGATGTGAGCTGACAAATCGTACCGAGCAATCTGCCCCTGCTCGCTCCGGCGTGTCAAACCGGTGCGAGTTGGAGATCGAGTGGCAGCGATAAATATGTGGCAAAGCGAAACAACGGCTGTCGTCATGCTCGAACTCCCCTCGATTTGATTTCGATGTCGAGATAAATGGATCCGGGAGTCGGACTACTTTGGCAGAAAGCTCATCTCAAACGCTTTTCAATCGATTGCCTGGAGTGTATCTGACGGGCACCGTCCCATTACAGATCGATCTAGATGAGGTCCTCGGTATGATACACCGCCATGCCCGGGGGCGGTCAGTCGAAGCGAGATCATCGGGAAGCGAGAGTTACAGTTGAGCAAAACTAACCCGTGCTATTGGGCGAACGAGAAACTGAGTAAGATTCCACGGCAATCGCAAGTGGATGCTGAATAATGATCATCGGTGCGCGCCCCAAGACAGTTATTTTCACGCCAAAAAGGCAGATCCGAAACACTGAATATGGTAATGAATTCCGTGAAAGAAGAAGTCAAGGACAATCAATGGTGGTTTTCAAAAAGCAGTTTACGTTCTGCAGTAGAATCCTCTCCTTTTGTTGAACTCTCGATTGCAGGACGTCGATGTGTGCTAGAACGTTCAGCAGACGGCAGTAATGGTAAGCCGACTTACTCATTCAAGTTCTTGAGAGACGATGATCGTCAATTTTGGCGATCATTAAAGGGTAACTTAATCGATCTCGAAGTGACCCAACTCCTCGATGCGAAACCCGATTTCGACAATGACCAAGAAGATGAATACGACGATTGCATTGAAACGAAACCACTAGTCATTACAGACGAAGTGGAAGCGGGCTTCAATCTCAAAATTGAACGTCCCTCCAATTCCTCTTTCTTCGATGTCTACATATTCGTTGACTGGAGTGCGAACAACGCACCAAAGTCGGGAAAGGACAGCATTTGGATCGCTGAGGGACAGTGGGCTGGAAAGTGTCTGCAGCTCTATGCGGGGGAAGATGGTTGTATTAACCCAAAAACTCGACATCAAGCGACCGCTCACTTACAAGATCGCCTATTGGAGCATAGAACGAGCAATCGTAGGGTGCTGATCTGTTTTGACTTTGCATACTCCTATCCTGTTTGTGCCGAATCTCAAAGATTTTCAAATGGATTTTGCAATTTGAGCGAACGACTTTCGAAACTTATTACTGATGATTCGAAGAACAAAAGCAATCGATTTCAAGTCGCTGATTTACTAAATCAAGAGGTTTCTTCTTTATCTGGCGAAGGCCCTTTTTGGGGACGACCAACGACTGGGACTGCCGGGTCATTGACGCATTTAAAGAGCACCAAACCGACAGACTGGAAAGAAAGGGCTGGCCTCAAAGAGTTCCGCATAGTGGAGGAGCGTCTTCGAAAACGTCGTGTCAGGCCATTTTCCGTTTGGCAATTGTTTGGCAATGGTTCGGTTGGCAGTCAATTGTTGGTCGGATTGCCAACGGTCCATACTCTACGCAATGCCACCAGACTTAGTGATTGCTCTAAGGTTTGGCCATTCGAAACAGGTTGGGTGACAAAGTTTGACGAAGAAACAAAAATCGTCCATGCAGAATTTTGGCCTGGCGCGATTCCGTACCGTCCGTGGCTTCACGGCGTTCGTGACGCGGCGCAGGTTCTTAGCTGTGTTGCATGGGCCGCGGAGCAAGATGCTCAGGGAAATCTGGGCACTTTTTTTGATCCACTCTCGGAGAAGGACCCTGAACGTTTAGCTGCCTTAAATGAAGGCTGGATCCTTGGATTTACGGACAAAGTAAGTTAGAACCGCGTAAGAAAGAAACTATTCAAGGCATTGCAGCAAGTGATAAAGAATCTAAACGCAAAGTTTTGTCGAGATTGCGGCGGTCCCGCGAAGCCCTACGGCGAATTCGTAACTTGCGAAAACACAACGACGAGTGGTGAGCGACAAGATCCCAAAGATATCCGCCTCCCGCTAGAACGATTCGAACGCATCTTTTGCGAGTTCGATGGATGTATGGTCGCTAGTGGCCAAGTCGTAGCTCGATTTGTAGACGCCCAGCTTCAATTCCTTGAGTAAAGCACTTGCGCTATCCGTCGAGACTACCAAGGCAACTCGCGATTATACGATCCGAATGATTCTCTTCAACAGATCCAAATCATTCGCGGCTAACACCGAAAATGATATGTCGACAACTTCCAATAGGCTGATGCAGCAAAATCGAGGATCTTACGGGGCTCGTCTGTGCAAGAAAGCGATAAGTTCCTCTCCCACGCAACGATAGGCCCCGCATGCAGTATCGACTTCTTCGCGGAGGAGTATCTGTGTCTCGGCGAGGGCCATCTAAGCGGCGCAAAGTTTTAACGCTAAACTTCGGCGGCTGGTGTCTTCCAAGACGTGGTTCTTTACTTCAGCAATGCAATCGAGTGAATTCCAATAGATCTGTTCGAGAAGTCGATTGGCTTCAATCATCTTCGACACATTGGGGTTTGAAGGCAGAACTAGTAATTTTCCGGCACGACGCGGTAAACACATTCCTAATCTAATGTACCCCATCTGGCTGGTTGAATGCCAGGCGAGCTGCTTGGAAGTGAATGTTTGGCTGGGAGCCGAGTAAACACCGGCGCTCCGGCGTGACAAACCGGAGCGAGTTGAGGTTGGTGGTGAAAATCGCCTATGTCCAAGTTGGATTCCGGCCTTCTTCTCGTATGAGCTCTGTGCTCGGGGAGAAGTGCCGTTTAAGGCCGGTGTCTTTTCCATTCACTCGGGGAAATCGATTGCGTCGAGCCCTCTAAGGTAATTCGTTTTCCGGTTTCAAATTCAAGTTGGTGGAGTATGGAATTCGAATCATCGTCTAGCGACGGAGGTATTTTCCAAGTCCAAGGTTCACGAAGAAGACCTCCTGGTGCGACGATGCTTTTCCCATCCGCTGTAAACCCAACTGCCGTCTGAACATATGCTGAAACATCCGCCCGATCTGGTCCAATGGAGCTGCCGAGGGGACGGCCTGTTACGGTATCCCATAACCGCGCTGCGTCCCCACTCCATGTCAGATAACTTCGCATGTCCGGGCTAAGAGCATGGAGTCGGTGACTTCGCGGCCACCTCGAGGGGGCTACGGAACGCTGGGTGCCTGGCACCTATTCATCGCCTTAGCCACAAGAATCACAAAAGCCACAAATTGGATAGCTAACTCCAAATATATAGTGCGAACGAGTAATTCTCGGGCACGGCGCCGGCAGACACGTTCCAAATGTACCCCATCTGGTTGGCTTGGATGTTTGTCTGGGAGCCGAGTAAATATTGACGCTCCGGCGTGTCAAAGCGGTGCGAGAGCAAACGGCTGAACGATAGCCACAGGGTGACTTCAGTCGATTCTCATTTCTTCTCTAGCACCTCGAATTGAATTGAACCAGTGCTTAGGCTGACGTCGCTTTGGTTTGAACGGTCGTCCATTGTCCCGAACTGAATCACCTTGGATTGTTTAAGCGAATACTGTCCTGCCGTAGGAGCGAGCCAGTTTGGTCGATCGGCCGCCGGGCCGAATGAATCTAACGTCGTATCCGTTTTGGGAGACTTTGGCAAAGCAAGCCCCAAACCAGGTTGGCGAAATGCCATCACTTCGCCCGGTTCAAGCATTTCGTAGAAACAGGAATGAAATCTTCGTCCATCCAATGTTGGGTGCCATTCAAATTTCTCTATCGGCATCGATTTCCCGCCGGAATCCGTTAAATCAACGACATGAGAATCGAAGTCGTTGGCAACGGATACGAAACGCGCTTCGTTACTTGCATTGCGAACGAACATTGCAAAGGGGATACGCTCCCCTTCTCGGAAACTTCGACGATCTGTGCCATGGCTAATGCCAAACTGCAATCCTTGTTCTATGGTTCCCCACGCTGGCATCATTCGCTCCACGAAATCCAGCGACTGTTTGCCTTTCGCCTGTCCCGTCCATGTTGGATCCTCAAGCATGTTTTTCAGAACGATCGCAACTGGTTTTAGCTCGCCCACTTCGGGAACCGTGACTTCAGTTACACCGATGTAGCCTGGAACAACCAAGTACTTACTCGGCGCTGGAGCGGATGCACGTTCGAATCCTTCTACCAACACAAAGTACTTTCCAGGTGAAACAAGGTCCGTTGTAAATGAACCGTCTTCGCCACATAGGTTGTGCGAAGTCGCGTCCCGAAAACGCCAAATGGAATCATCGATTGCCTTGCAAACCCAAACTTGAACGTGCTTCAAATGAATTTCGTTTCGATTGACGACTTGCCCGACGATATGTCTCCCCGACGGGCGAGTAATATCAACTAACCGAGCATCTCCTCTTTTGAGATGTATGGTGTTTTGATCCAAAACGTTACGACCATACTGCCCAGCGTTAGCGATTCGACAAAGGTGGTATTCTCCAGGATGAAGAGCAGTAAGCACTATCTCCGATCCATTTTTTACCTTGCTGATTCTTGCTTTTTTTCCGTAGAACTCATCGCTGGTTGCGATAAAGGTTTTTCTCTCAACATCAAAAACAAGTACTTGAGCAGTGTCTTCTGCTCCTTCAATCTTGTACCTGATGGTTAACTGTGCCGTGGTCCCCTCAATCTCTTTCGGGGCCTTATTGGCCTCATCGATAGACTGTAATTCCATCCGTTGGACCGGTAGGCCATGCATTGTGACGCTCTGCTTCGGTCGCAATAAACTGGAGTTCCAGATTTGCTCAACGATAGGCCACACTGCGGCAATCAGAACAGGTAGCACAACAAATATCGAGACAATTCGCGATGATGAGGCACGACGAATTTCAGGGGAATTCATCATGCGTTCTACACGCATTTCAAAACTGCTGGAGCGAACTCCGAATACGGAAAGTGCAAATGACTGTTCTTTGGGGCGTACAGAACACAGCGTAGCTACTTGCAAAAGGGCCTCCGCGTATCTCATCGGTTGCAAGCCAGATGCAACAACCAAGTCGTCGCAACACAACTCGCGTTCGAAGGTCATGCGCCGACTTAAGTACCAAACACCTGGATGGAAGAAAAGGAATGACTCGATCAGTCGTTGAAGCAGATTGAACCAAAGATCGTAACGACGGATATGTGCTAATTCATGACTGATAATCGCTGCGAAATCTTGCGGAACAATTCCAGTGGCAATCGAAGCCGGTAACAAAATCATGGGACGCAATAGTCCTACCACGATTGGTACTTGGATGCGATGGCTGTAAGCAACTATCGGAGCATTGAATACTCCAATCGCCCGTGAACGGTCAACTAGGATGGCAATCTTTGCCGGATCCGCAAGTGCCCTGGTTGCGATTCGCAATCGACCGCTACCGACAATCGCAGTCCCAAGTCTCAGCAAGAATACCAAGACGCAGATCGCATAGATGCAGAACAGACCTCCCGAGAATTCTGCCAAAACAAATTTGAGTTTTTCTTGGACGAACAAGAGGATTTTGTCCCCTTGAGAGACCGAAACCGACGGCTCCGGCTTCGAGTTTGGAAACCTTGGTTCGAGGTAACTTTGAGGAACTAACGTCCTCGTTGCATCCGTAGTCGCACGAGCCGAGTTGCTGCCTAAGTGTTCTGAAATCTCCGCACTCTGTCGATAAGGATTCTCCCATGGTGGCGAGGTCTTTAAGAATGTAATTGCGATGCAAAGTGGGCAGGCAAAGAGCCCTATTGCGCTAACCCAATACTTGGCCGACGCCGACTCATTTCCAAGGAATGCAGTTGCAACTTTAGCTGCAATTGCCAGCAATGCCCCTTGCCATACGAAGTGGAACAAGACAAATACGCAACGTAATGAAAAGTCGTTGGTCATGGTTGTCCAAATTTCTACCGTTGAATCCATTATTTTTTTTGCTCCTTTAACTTCTGATCGAGTAAGCGTCGAAGACGTTTGATGGCGTTTTCGTCCAATTCAGCCTCCTTGAAAAGGCTTTGAGCAACGGCCTCTACTGAACCATCGAAGACACGATCGACGAATTCTACGAGCATTCCTTTCGCTACAACTTGATCCGTCAGTAGGGGAATAAAACGAAGCGACTTCCCTTCCACTGGCACAAGTTGCTTTAGTTGCAATTTTTGCACCATTTTTTGGAGAGTCGTTATGACGGAAGTATGCGCGAGATCACGACCGCTTTTGGCTAGCTGATCTCTAATTTCGCTGGCAATTAGAGGCGACTCGACCCAAAGTACTTTAAGAATTTTCAGCTCAAGCTCGGTTGGCTGCTGCGGTTTCACTTTACCCATTGCAAGGTCTCCAAAGTCAACTCTATTTTCTACTGCTATAGAAATTAGCGACTGCGTAATCCTGCGTCAATTGCAAATTCTATTGGCGTAGAAATGCGAGAAAGATTTTGCTTTAGCGGTCAACACTTCTGACTGGAAATGCCAACGCGTTGTGAGTTTTGGCGTGTGGATTGGCTCCGGCGTGTCAAACCGGTTCGAGTTCGTGGTTGAGACTAGCCGAGCTACTTCAGAATGGTTGCGACCTCAAATTCGCTTCAATCATCATTGAACTTTGGTTGGAGGAAAGTCGTTACGTGCGGCAGGCTTCTTGCGGTCACACCGATTCATTACTTTTTTCGCAAAAAGGTCAGCATCTCGAAAGGGTCGACGATTTTGAATTGCCAGTCCAGCTTTTCAAAAATCTGTAATAGCGGGCTCTCCTTCTCTCTCAAGTCAAGAAGGTCTTTGTCACGAGTCACGAGAAAGTCAGCCTTCGTTGCAATCGCCAGATCGACGTATTTAGCATCCTTAGGATCGCGTTCAAGAACAAAGACATTGGCAATGTTTACGTAGTACACTGAGCAAGCCTGAATTCGGTCAAGAAAGTCTTGAACGGCAGAGATCGAGAGCGATGGAAACTTGCGTTGAAGACTTGGGCGAGTTAAGACTTCTCGTAATTCTTCAATACAAGCGTCCGAAACCAAAAGTTCAAGTGCGCCAACTTCGACAAGCTCAAGGAGCGCTGCAGCAGGTCCCATGGGCCTAGCTGCTGCTTGAAGAAAGATCATGCAGTCAAAAACGACTCTTGGCCTTTCCAATTACTTTGATCCTTGTTTGGCATCGTGCACTTCGTTACGTGCTGCTTCGAAAAGTTCATCAAGCTTAGCATCGGATACATCCGAACTGGCGACTTGCTCACGGAACGGAGCCAAGATTTCAGCGAACGTCCGGCCTCCGATGACGCCCTTACGAATCAATTCTGCGGCATAGGACTCTACCGATTGCCCTCGCAAAGCAGCTTGCTCTGCAAGAATCCGTTCAGTTCCATCGGGAATATTGACGCTTATAACCACGGTCGCCTCTTAACTCATTTATTCAAAGTCAGCCAGGATTTCAACCCATCCGCCCCATTGTACCCCTTCTTGCCATTAACCGCCAAACAGAAAGATTAGCTTTGGTATTCAAGTCAGATCGGAAAGGCCCGTTCGGCCGCGCTTAAGGGAGTGTCTCGCATACGCGTTTAAGTTAGTGTTCGACGAAAAGACCGAATTCCAACTCGCTCCGGTCACCCAAACCGGAGCGCGTTGGCTTGTCGAACAAGTCTCCCGGTGACTGTCCAATTGGAAGTAGTTGCCACTACCGATCTGGCTTCCGTGCCAGACTGTCCTTACAGTCCACTTGATCGTTTTGGCGGTATTGAAAATATCAATAACTCAGGGCTAGCGTTTCAGGCGCATCAGGCTCAATTCGAAAACTAGCAACTTGAACAAGCGACCAATCTGTGATATTCCAGCCAGTGAATCGGTGTTGAATCACCAAACGTCAGATTTTGATAACGCTGTTTCTTGGTAAACCATTGGCATTGTGCCAACTGGCAACTGGCTAAGAGAGACAACGCTGGCGTTTCTACTCGGGTAGAGCGTCTTCGGTAAATTTGGCCTCATCAGCCAAACTAAGCCTAGGGGAGCCAGGATTCTTATTCCCGTCCAGTTTCCTTAGACACCATATGCTAGTGCGGACCAAGACTTGGTCCTCAGACGTCGCGAAGCGTTCCACATGCATTCGCAAATCTTGTCGGTTGGTATTGCCTGCTGCGATCATTGCATTGCGTTGCATGCCCGGTAGTCTGGTCCTCCAAAACGGTGTCTTGCGATAGAGTTCTCGAAAGGTCTGCTCATCCATGCTCAACCAATGCTCTAGCGAGGTCTTCGTTTTCATGTCGATCGGCTTTAACTCAGGTGCGATTTCTGGCTGGCGTTTTCGGTTCCAAGGGCAAACGATTTGGCATTCATCGCACCCAAAGATCCAATCGGCCATTTGATCGCTTAGCTCGGGGGCTATCTCACCTCGATATTCGATCGTCAAGTAACTAATGCAACGCGATGCATTCAAAACGCGAGGGGCGACGAAGGCAGAAGTTGGGCATGCATCCAAGCACGCCGTACAAGTTCCGCAGTGGTCGGCAACAAACGGGTCATCTGCCGCAAGCTCAACGTCCGTCAACAAGGCAGCCAGAAACATGTAGCTTCCAAGTTCACGGTTGAGCAACAAGGTGTTCTTGCCGATCCAACCTAACCCCGCCATCTGAGCAAAGTCGCGTTCCATCAAGGGCGCGGTATCGACCACCCCGCGGTTCTTCGAGCCGGGATACATGCTTTCCAAAAGCGAAGACAGTTGATTGAGACGGTGCCGCAAAAGATCGTGATAGTCTAATTGTCCGCTCGCATAATTTCCCAATTTGCTTTCTGCCGCAAACGTCACAACCGTCTCGATGCCGCCGCACTCTTGCTCGTCGAATCGAATAGCTTTGCTCGGCATCGTGCTCGGATTCGGTGCGTAAGGCATTGCGAGCATGACGACGCTTTTGCAACCCGCGAGTACCGAATTTGGATGCTCATACGCGCTCGTGCGTTTTTGGATATAAGACATCGTTCCTGCATAGCCTCGTTTGAGCCACTCGATGAGCCGATCGAAACCCGGCGATGGCTGTGCTTGGACGATTCCAAACAGGCTGAAACCCAATTGAGAGGCGTTGCGTTGCAATTGGTCGCGTGCAAGCTTGGAAGCGATCATGAGGATCTACAAAACCGAAGGTGGTTTGGTGGAAACAGCCTCATCATGATGATGCAGTGAGCATGTTCCCCCTTCGTCGCAATTGCGACCTGCTAGTTGATAACGGCGTTTAGCAACTTGGCGGTAAAGAAATTGCCATAAAGGCATTGAACCTGGGATGTGCAGAATAGGAGCGATTGGCCAGAGGATGGGTAGCAACCGACTAAGATAACGAACGGCGAATGCGCCTCCGTATTGCTTTCCTTGAGTCGTAACAATCCACATTTGATCCATCAACTGCTCAAAGGTTAACCAGGGGAATCTTTCCGCAACTTCGGGAGAATGGAGCGACATGAATACCAATCGATCGCGACCATCCAGCCGCCGCAATATGCCGATTTGAGACCGGCAAAAATTGCATTGACCATCGAAAAGCACGACATCTTTTGGGAAACCATTCATGGCAGACAGCAGTTCGTTCGGATTATGTTGCGAATTTGCGACCCACTACTACCCGTCATCTTAGTTGAGTGTTCACCAATCTGACTACCTCAAAAGGCCATTCCTTGGCTCCACTGCCATTATGCCTCATCTTTACCCACGGGCAGTCTACACGGGCAGTCTAAACTGCGGGAACTGGTCGACTTCGGTGACGTTGCACACGGACAACAATCGCAACTCCAAGAAGTATTGCGGCTAAACTTATCCATTGTGCGATGCTCAATGAAGTTCCAAACTGACCTGCTTCGTCGACTCGAATCCACTCCTCCATGTTTCTGAGAACGCCATACCATATCAATCCCATTCCGAAAACAAAACCGGTTTTTTTGACGTTCTCGGCCAACAGGAGCGTCCAACAACACAGCAACAACCCACTCACGGCTGCATAGATTTGGGATGGATGGACCGGTAATGAGTTTCGAGGAACATCGATCGATGCAACATCGATTCGACGACCATCGATTCCCACCGTCGCTTCAAACACCGGATGTGCGTAGGGCTCGCTCGGAGTCATACCATCCACCTGTTTTTCAGCCACAAAGGCGATTTTTTCGCCTGGAACCACGTTGTTTGCCGACGCCCAACTATTCGGTAGTACTCGCCGTATAGGCTGAGGGTCGGTTGCTGACGGCTCCTTGTCTGTAACCATCCCGAGAAGCTTCCCCGACCTCAATTGATCCACATACGCAGGCGAGCCTGACGGAAACTCAATCGCAGGAAGCGACTGCTCGCAGATGCCGCCATAGCAACAGCCATTGAGCAAACAGCCGATCCGCCCAAACGCGAGACCGATAAAGAAAGCAGGTGTCACGGAATCTGCGATAGGCAAAAGGGGTAAACGATGTTTTCGGGCCCAGAGTACAATCGCAATCAATCCACCGATAACACCGCCGTAGACCACGAGCCCCCCCTCGGTCACCTTCAACGAGGTCCAGAGCTTTGCTGCAATGGTATCGCCATCCAGCTCGTTCCATTTTTGCACAACGTAAAACAATCTCGCTCCCACCAGTCCAGCCACAACCACCCAGGTCGCGAGCGAGAAGAAAGCTTCTTGCGAGACTCCCACTTGTTTGCAGCGATATAGTGCGATCGAAACGGCACTTAAAACCCCCAGCATCAACATGACGCCGTAACCCCGGACAGGCAAGCCCACGATCCAACCCGATGCAGTTCCATCCGGAATGCGGGTCTCAATTTGGGGGAGCAAAAACGCGACCACACCCGCAGCCACAAGCCAAACGACACCTTGTTCCTCTAGCAGTTTCGCGATCGTTTGCGTCTTGCTCGCAGTCAACAGGAATCCGACAGCGACCATAATCAACACGCCGAGGACCCAACCAAAACCGAGTACGGGAATCCCAAGTAGCTCGTGGGGTAAATAGAAAAGTGTTTGTCGCACTAGTTTGAACCTTCGTTGCTTCGTTGGATTGGTGGCAGCAAGGTCATGTTGTCGATGAGCCGAGTACTCCCTACTTTGGCTGCAATGAGTGCGACAGCGCTCTCGCCAATCTGCATCATTGGCTCGAGTGTGTCGGGATGAACAATCGTTGCATAATCAACGTAATCGACTTGTGCCGCGAGCAACTCCGAATGCATCGCAGCCTCTAACTCCGCAACCGTTTGTATGCCAGCATTCAAGCTGCTTTGCGCTTTACAAAGAGCTCGCCACAACCCAAGGGCCCTCGGACGATCTCGGTCGGAAAGGTAGCGATTTCGGCTACTCATCGCAAGTCCGTCGGCTTCACGTACTGTTGGACAGGTTTCGATACGAATAGGAACATTCAAGTCGTCTACCATCGAACGAATCACCGCGACTTGCTGGTAGTCTTTTCGCCCAAAGTATGCGACGTGCGCGGGAATCAATTGAAACAGTTTGAGAACGATCGTTGTGACACCTCGGAAGTGCCCTGGTCGCAATTCACCTTCCCAACGAGTTGAAACACCCGGCGGGTCAACGTAGGTCGAATGTTCTTTGCGATAAATTTGGTCCGATGCCGGTACGAAAACGAAATCGCATTCGGCCAATCGCAGCGAAGCGATATCGGATTCAAGGGTCCGAGGATACTTGGAAAGGTCTTCGTTCGGGCCAAATTGCGTTGGGTTGACGAATATCGTGGCCACAGCAACATCGCAGTCTTGTTTGGCGCGACGAACGAGCGACAAATGGCCTTCATGAAGTGCACCCATCGTTGGCACAAGTCCAATCCGCTTGGAATCGCAACGGACGAATTCGAGTTGTGTGTAGATTTCGTTGAGGTCGTGTATGACTTTCATACGTTAACCAAAGTACGCGACAGCATTTTCAAAAACCTTCAACCCTTCACCATGCTCAGGCTGTGTTTCCCGACGCGTCCACTGAGGATGATTTGTCGCAAACAAGTGTCGCTCAGGATGTGGCATCAATCCGAAAATTCGCCCGGTCGGGTCGCAGATTCCAGCTACGTTTCCTTGAGCTCCGTTTGGATTGTGGGGAAACTCCAATGGGGCAACACCCGTATTGCCGTTGGGCTCGCAATAGCGAAGCACAACTTGCTTTTGGTCCATGAGTCCTTGTTCCGAATCCGAGTCGCGAAAAAGGAATCGGCCCTCGGCATGGGCCATGGGCAGGTACATTGTTTCGATGCCTCGCAAGAACACGCAGTTGTCTGTTTCCGGCTTGAGATGCACCCATCGATCTTCGAATCGTCCCTGGCGATTCCAAGTTAATGTCGCTGGCTGAGCGCTTGCAGGCGTATCAAAAAAGATCCCCAGCCGCATCATGATTTGAAATCCATTGCAGATCCCCAAAACCAGCCGATCGTGCTGGCGAAAGGACTCCAACGTCTCGCTCAAAAACGTTTTTAATTGGGTCGCCAATATGCGTCCGGCCGCGATGTCATCGCCGTAGCTAAAACCACCGGGAAAACAAAGGATTTGAAATGTCGAAGCGAGGGCTGGATGCTCGATTAACTGGTTGACGTGCAAGCGTACCGCTTCTGCTCCAGCCAATTCAAATGCATACGCTGTTTCAACATCGCAATTTGTGCCAGGAGCTCGCAAGACAAGCACTCTCGGTTTTGTCATCCTCTATTTTCCTCATGGGCCGTCGTTGGGAATCGGGTTATGATGGGTCGTTTTCAGTCTTCCGCTCACCTTCCACCACAAATTTACCCCCAACGGGCCATTTTCGTCAGGGGCCCATTCCCGTTCCAGTCCTGCATAAACTACAAAAAGAGCATGCGCAGCGCTGCGACCCCCGTGAAAATCAAAATAAGGCTATCGAAAAGTTTTTGAGGGATGCGCCGCACAACCATGGTGCCGATCCACAGTCCTAGCCCAATGAGAGGCATCAGGGCCGCGTTTAAAGCAAGCGTATCCAGTCGAATTAGCCCGAGACTCCAACTAAATGGAATCTTGGAAATGTTGAGAAGCAAAAAGAACCAAGCTGCGGTTCCAACGAATTCCATCTTCGGCAAACCGATTGCAAGAAGGTACAGTCCGAATACGGGGCCAGCAGCGTTGGCCAACATGGTCGTGAGCCCAACCAGGATTCCCATGCTCCATGCAAACCATCGGGCATGTGGCACGTCTGCTAACCATTCCTCTTTCCAGATTCGAATGATCTGCAACACGGTTAAGCCAAGGATGATAGTCCCAATCAATGGACGGTAGTACTTTTCGTCGAGCCTAAACATAAGCAGCCAACCGGCCACGACTCCTATCATGGCAGGGCCAAACATGCGTCGAACGTACTTCCAATTTGCGTGCTTGCCATAGACCGTCATCGCGAAAATATCCCCCGCGATCAACATTGGCAAAACAATTCCAGTCGACTCCCGCGCACCAAAAACGTGCGCAAAGAGGATGACGTGAACCATGCTCACACCCGAGAATCCACTCTTGGTTATTCCAATTCCAAAAGCCGCAATCGCGAGCAACAACCATCCGAAAGGGCTTTCGGGCACAACATAGCTTTCGGGGGAAAGGGTCAACCCATCAATGAGTCGAGTCGAGTCAAAAACGCTCGCAAGGCGTGGGCGCGATGACTGATTTCGCGTTTTACTTCCAAGCCCAACTCCGCAAATGTCTTGCCGTACTCTTCGATCTCGAACAAGGGATCGTATCCGAAACCATTTTGGCCGCGAGGCTCGTTAAGAATGCGTCCCCAACATTCGCCCTGCGTTTCGATGTGTATGCCACCACTTGGGTCCGCCAGCACAATCGTAGAAACATAATAGGCTTGACGTTGGTCATCCGGCACGGACTTCATCCTTTGGAGAAGCAGATCGTTGTTGGATTGGTCGGTTGCATTTTCTCCGGAAAACCTAGCGGAATAGATGCCGGGGCGGTGATCCAGAGCCTTCACGCAAAGACCGCTGTCCTCGCCGATGGCCCACATTCCGCGATGCGTTGCCTGCGAAATCGCTTTCAGCCGAGCATTTTCCATAAAGGTACTTCCTGTCTCCTCGACATCCAATGGATCGGGAAAATCCGAGGGTGTCCTGAGCGTAAATCCTCGCGGCTCCAAAAGATTAACGAGTTCGACAATTTTCTTTCGGTTGTTTGAACCTAAAAGCAGTATTTTTGCGTCGACGAGATCGGAGATAGCCTGCATCGCTTGATTCAACTCCTAAGTACTCAAACGGCCACAAAGCACATCGATCAAGTCATCCGAGAAGACTTCACCTCGGCTCAAGAAATCGCGATCGTTATCCAATCGGTTCTTCAAGCCATCGCGATCGATCCCAGACATTGGGTTGCCGCCAATTTTCCAATTCGCTTGACCGTCAGCCGCGTTCATCCGAATATCCAGCGACGGAGCTGGCGAAGTCTTGTTCTGGATACCATCGATGATAGCCATTAGGACCGCCGAGTAGAGCAAGTAAGGATTGCTTGACGCTGGTGCACCCAAGAATTCGATCGCTCGCGCACGCGGGTTGTGCGAAGCCACCAACACACGACAAACCGAACCCATCTCTTCGTTGGAGCACATGCGGAGCCAGTCATACGCATTGTGCTCACCACCGTTGGATAACGCGATGGCGGCAATGGCGTCGGCATGCTTGAGTATTCCGCCAATGGCATGTAAACCCGCTTCGCTCATGCCTCGATGGGCTGTACCAACCAAAATAGGCTCCCCGTTTCGACTGATGGACCATTGACTTGGCATCCAGAGGTTCTGTGTAATCACTCGGCAGTTCTGCTTCCAAGCGTGCTGGCCGATCAGGTAACGGAGCATCATGATGTCGTCACAACATTCGACAAGGCTCGATGGCTTGAGTATCATTTCCGAACTGGAGTCACTGCCGCAGAAGTGTCGGTCTATATGCAGCCCAGACTCGACAGCAGTGTCGGCTATCTCGCATCGCAGCGGAAAGTCCTTGTCGTTTGGACCGCATGCCAAAAACGTGTTCTCAACCACGCTGCCCTGCGAGTTTTCGCGATTCTCATGCGCGATTCGAAATTGAAAACAAGAACGAATGGTGAGAGCATCGCCGATTGAGGCTGATTCCAGATACCGCATTGCGCGAACCGCCAATTGCCTTGAATCAAGCGGACTCTCCTCCCGCACGACCGAATCTTGCACCGCTGCAATCAGAATCAACGTAGGTTGATTGGTGAACGGGTCGAGGTAGTTGGCTTCACTTTGAGGCACAAGAATCAAGTGAACCGGCTGTTGGTTGGCCGAACAATCCAGCAGCAAAGAGTGGCCGAAGCCTTCTTCAAACGACGTTTCATTCAGTGCGCTAAGAGGGAGCGTTATTCGACGCCAAGTTCCGTCGATGTCGACAAAACGAAGGTCGACGGACCGGATCCCTTTCTCACGGCAATAGGCTAACACGGCCTTTGGCTTCACCGAACTACCTCACGGCTTCCAAAGAAATGTTGTCAAACCGAGCCATACCCTCCGCACCAAACAAACCTATCGAAACAATCGCCTCTTTCGTTGCGGGAGGCACGCTGAAAATGCGTTCTTCTTGTTTCCAGTTCCTGGTTCCCTTGAAACCTCCGCCAATGAAGTTGTACCCAACACGATTTCGATTTGCATCAAAGAACTGAATCGCGATGGAAGGAGATTTCTCTTTGTCTGACCCAAACTTGACGTTCTCTGTTGCGATCCACCCTCCCAATTTGATTTTCTTGACGGTCGATCCATCGAGCGCAACACCCTGGAGAAGCATGCTTGGCACATTCCCGTTATTACTTCGGAATTCAACAGTCTTGGCTCCGTCCGGCGCATCGCTATCTTGAACGACAATGCATCCAAATTGGTAGTACCATCCGGGAATAAAAGCGTCGTTGATAAGTGGGACTTCGAAGCTCGTATTTAGCAGCACTGGATTCGGAGGTGGCATGACTTTGCGTTGATCCTCCGCAGTTCCAGTCATGGGTACAAACAAGGTCGGTTGCAACTCGTCTTTCTCAAGTTTGTCACCCGTCTTTCGCATGAGACAGAGCATCTGCTGGTACCGCTCACCGACGGGAATAACCATCAAGCCCCCATCTTTCAGTTGCTTCACAAGAGGTGCTGGGACGTCTTCGGGGGAACAAGTAACGATGATTTTGTCGAACGGAGCATGTTCTTCCCAGCCCTTGAAACCGTCACCAATACGACAATGAACGTTTGCGTAATTCAATTTCTCTAGCAAGTCGGTCGTTTCTAAGCCGAGCTTTTCGACAATCTCGATCGTGTAAACGTCTTGAACCAATGGACTCAAAATCGCAGCTTGGTAGCCACTACCCGTACCAATCTCAAGTACTTTGTCGGTCGACTGAGGATTCAGCGCCTGAGTCATGAACGCAACGATGAATGGGCTGCTAATCGTTTGCGATGCACCGATCGGGATCGCGATATCCTGGTATGCTTGCGGCTTGTATTTCGGTGGCACGAATTCATGACGAGGAGTCGTCCCCATGGAATTCAAAACTCGCGGGTCTTTGATCCCGTTTGGAATCAAGACGTTGGTGACAAGTTTCTCTCGAAGAGTTTCGAATTGGTTCTTGGGCTGAGACTGGACATGCTGGGACAAACCCACTAGCAATGCGAAACAACTCAGCGCTAAAAAACTTTTAGACGGGAGCATTGGATTAACCCTCGAATGACAAGAGACGGAAGGAGTCGATGCTCAAATTAAGCGTCGTTATTCCATGCTGACGCGTTCGACGTACTCGCCGTTGCGAGTGTCAATTTTGACGATGTTGCCCTCTTTAATGAAACCGGGTACGTTGAATTCAGCGCCTGTTTCTACTTTGGCAATCTTGGTCACGTTGGTCGCCGTATCACCCTTCGTTCCAGGATCGGTTTCGGTGATCTTAAGATGAACGTGAGATGGAGGTGAAATAGTCAATGGATTTCCGTTGAACAATACCATGGCGACCGGCGACTGTTCCTTGAGGTATTTCCAATTGTCGTCAACTTGCTCGGCAGTCAGTTCGTATTGCTCAAAGGTTTCGTTATCCATAAACACGAACGAACCAGCTTGGTTATACAAGAAAACCGTGTCAATTTCTTCGACATCCGCAGCCTGCAATTCGTCGCCCCCCTTGAGCGTACGATCGAGCATTGTGTTTCGGACTAGGTTTTTCATCTTGCACTTGTAGAGCGCGTTTCCCTTTCCTGGCTTGACGAAGTGCACTTCTTGCAGCACGTACGGTTCGCCGTCAATTTGAATCTTAAGTCCTTTTTTCAGATCGCTGGTTTTGTAGGATGCCACAGCTGTCAGTTTTCTTTACCGAGTGGAATTGAGTAGATAGTAAGATTTCGACCGTCCCAAGGCAGCCGAACTCCTCTTAATTTAACCAAAAACTTCAATTCTGTCGCCTCCCCAATCCGTTTGTTTCACTTTGCAATTCGAATCGTCGAAATCTCGTTATTCACCATCCATTCGAGCCAAGCTTCTTGCTCCTCCGTCAATTCGATTTCGGCCACGGAATGCGCGTCGAGTGGAGAAACGAGAGTGAAAACGCCGTCATCGAGCCATTGTTTCGCGTCCTCAGACCTTATCCAATACTCGTCCTTTGCAAGAGACGGGGCACCCTCTCCATCCAAAGGTGTCATGAAATAAACGACTTCTTTGCGAAATCGATCCGGCATTGAAAACGGAGCTACATCGGGTTGGTCGATGGGGATAACTTGAACCATATCCGAAAATCGTTTCTTGGTTTGTTCATAAAAAAATGTAACCTTCCTCGCCGTGCTGTTGCACATCGAGCCCTTGCCGTTCGTCGGAGGCAGAGACTCGCAGGCCCATTGTCCAGTCGATGATCTTCAACAGCACCAAACTTATAGTGCCAGAATACAAGATGACAATGGCGATGGCTGCCAATTGACCACTTAGGATGTTTCCTCCTTCAAGCAGTCCGAGTTTCGCGCCGTTGCCAATGTTGTTGCATGCACGCGTTGCGAATATGCCCGTGAACACAGCCCCTACAATCCCCCCAACCCCGTGAATGCCAAAGGCGTCCAGCGAATCGTCGTAGCCCGCCCAGTTTTTGCATAAACTACAAGCATAATAGCATACGATGCTGGCGACGAACCCAATCAGCAGAGACGGCATGGGTTGAACGAAACCGGCGGATGGCGTGATGGCAACCAAGCCCGCAACCAGCCCTGAGCTCACACCCAACAGTGTCGGTTTGCCTCTGGACCGCCATTCGACTAGCCACCAGCCAATCGCACCGCCCGCCGCGGAAAGGTGGGTCGCTGCAAATGCACTCGTGGCAATCTCGTCCGCTGCCATCGCATTGCCTGCATTGAAACCGAACCAACCAAACCAAAGCATCGCCGCACCAATGGCCGTGTAAGTCAAATTATGTGGGGGCATAGGATCCTTCCTAAATCCAAGCCGCGGTCCAATAACAATGGCAGCCACCAACGCGGAAACTCCGGAGCTGATATGTACGACCGAACCGCCAGCAAAATCGAGGCTCCCTCCCAGCAAACCGCTCGGATAGCTCAAGCATCCACCCGCCCAAACCCAGTGAGCGATGGGGCAATAAACAAATGTTCCCCACAAAATACTAAACAGCACCATCCCATGAAACTTGATCCTTTCGGCAAAGGCGCCGCAGATGATGGCGGGCGAAATCGCAAAGAACATCCCCTGAAAAAGCATGTGGGCGCTCATCGTAATCGAGGTGTTCTGGCGAGGCGAAGTCCACATCGGTGTCACCGACTGCATTGTCAGATCATTCCAAGTCCTCGAAACCCCGTGGTGAAAGAAATACCCTCCCCCACCGATCCATGGATTGAGTGCGCCGCCGTGGGAAAAAGTCAAAGAATAGCCGTAAAAACTCCAGACGACCGTCATCACGGACGTCAAGAACAAGCACTGAATAAACACGCTCAGCACATTCTTCTTGCGAACCAAACCGGAATAAAAAAGTGCTATACCCGGCGCAATCATGAAAAGTACTAGAGCCGCTGAGATCATCATCCAAGCGTTATTGCCAACGTTCAATGCTGGCTTGAATTCAGCTTCCGGCAAGACACTTGGAACAGTCGGAATCCATTTGGACTCTGTTGTCAGCTCGTCGGCCAGATTAGTTGTCAGCTCGTCGGCCAAATTGTTTGAAACCATCAGGACCCAAACGAAAATGGCAGCTGCCCAAAAAACCATAACTTCACGTCGCACCCAGCACTGGGAAATCCGAACGGGGGTTAACCCAACTACCTGTTTTTCGATGGAATTCGATCCATCTATGCAACGGCTCATGACGAGAGGGGTCATGTTTGGCCTTTGGTTAATGGGAAATTGATTGAAATGCCGAAGCGTTCATCCCCAAATCATGGCGCGCCGACGAGCTTTTGTCATCGGCAGGGAACACTATTGAGGAAACCTCTGTCCAGCCCTATACTTGCCAGCCTACACGTAAAATCCACCCCAACGAGCCAATTTGACGGCATGATGCTATGAAAAGCGACCGAAAACAGATCCAAGAGTCGAATTTGCTGGCCGACAAAATCGAAGCCCAGTTTATTAAGCTTAAAAAAGTTCTTCCTGCGGTTCTCGCGGTGATCGCTGTCGTGGTCGTAGCGATGCTCGGCTACGGCATATACACTTCGATCCAAGAAAAGGAAGCGGCGAAAGGCTGGACTGCACTTTACTTTGCCGACACGGACACTTCCGATCTGAACGCCATCGCAAGCGATTTCGGTGGTACCAACGCAGGACTTTGGGCTAAGCAAACGGCCGGAGATGCCTATATGGCAAAGGCGATGGAAAAGGTCTACCTGGATCGTGACTTGGCAGACCAGTATTTCAAACAGGCCCTGGATGAATACAAAGCGGTTTCCGAAAAGAGTTCCGATCCTTTCTTAAAGGAACGCTCCTTTTACGGCGTCGCACAAGCATCCGAGGGGATGGGGGATCGCGAGCAAGCGCTAACTTACTATCGCAAGGTTGCCCTCACCCCAGGGACGAATTCCGAATTCCTGGCCGAAGTCAACAAGCGAACCACTTGGCTAGAAAGCAAAGCAGGTGAGGAGTTCTATAACTGGTTTAAGCAAAATCGTCCCTCTGCTCCCATGCTCCAGAATTTCCCTCCCTCCATGTTGCCTTTGCCAAACTCGCCCGATATGCAGTTCAAAGATCTTTTCCCGTCGACTCCCAATACGATAAACCAAGGCGCAACCGACCTTCCAAAGATTGTTCCAGAGTCGAAAGAGCCGGCGTCGAAGCTGCCAGAATCATCTGCGCCAATCACTCCACCCGCCGAAATAACACCCGTCACGACAGTGAAGCCAGCCCCAGTTGAACCAGCCCCAGTTGAACCAGCCCCAAAATAGCAATCCGTTGGAACGATGTACGAGCGATTTGTCTCGACCACTCAGTCGGATTGAATCTTGTCGTGCAGACGCAAAGTCAATCGACTAAGCGTTGTGCCTCAACAATTCAAGAAAAGACTTTGATCGATGTCCGATATTGATTCTATGGAAGAGTTCCCGTTGGATGAGCTGGAACCTCTTTCCGAAGGTTTGCCTGCGTTAGATCTCCCCTCTGCGATCCTAGGTGATCGAAATGTTGAGTTCATCGTTTCGGACGAGCATTCGGGAAAACGCGTGGATATGTTCTTGACATTGGTTTTGAATGGCTATAGCCGTGTATTTCTGCGAAAGGTCGTTGCGGAAGACAAGGTTCTCGTCGACGGCAAACCAGTGAAACCTGCATTCAAAGTTTTCACGGGGCACCGAGTCACCGTCAACCTTTTGCCACCCGCACCAACCGACGGGCCGATTGCTGAGAATATACCGCTTGACATTCTTTTTGAAGCCGAATGCATGGTGATCGTGAACAAGCCTGCGGGCATGGTAGTTCATCCAG
>JAIPFP010000305.1 GCA_021736575.1 Pirellula sp.
GATCTACTTCTTCGCTCCATTTTCGAATAACACTTTATGCGAGGCTGCCAACTCCTTGGCTGGAATCTTAATCACTTTGCGATCGTAGGTCATCAAGCCATTGATTTCCGCTTCGACGTCAGTGGTTTGCGTATAGACGCCTGCGGCTATCCCTTGAGATCGCAACGCATCCAACTTCTCAATGGTAGTGGCGTATCGTTCCCGGAACTCCGCCTCCGATTTTGGCAATCCGCCGTATCCCCAAATGCGATTGTCGGCGTTCCACATGTGATTCGGTACTGGATATCCGTGCCCGCCAAACTCTCCCATTACTTTGATAAAGCCCCGGTCACGACCTTCGTTGAACGGATATTGTGGATGGGGATATTCGTGATGATCCACAATGTCACCTACAGGCCAAAAATTACCACCGCTTGCGATGTTGACTAGTCGCGACGGATCACGTTTGACCACCCATTTACCAACCTCGACCGTACGGTGTTGCCCCCAAGCTTCGTTGAAGGGGACCCACACGACGATCGATGGATGGCTTTCCAAATGGTCAATCATGCGCTCTAACTCAAGCAGGAACTGTTTGTGCTCGACATCTGGCCATTGCGCATCTTCTGGATTGGGCTCCAAACGCGTCCACTTCGGGTTGTGTCCAGCGCTCACTTGATCTTGCCATAGCATCATCCCAATGCGATCGCAGTGGTAATAGTATCGGCGCGGTTCGACTTTGATGTGCTTGCGGATCATGTTGAATCCAGCGGACTTCAAGAACTCGATGTCGAACAACATCGCTTCGTCGGATGGCGGCGTAAGCAGTCCGTCGGGCCACCAGCCTTGATCAAGCGGTCCCCAATGAAAGATTTCTTCGCCATTGAGCGTGAGTCGCAAATGCCCGTCGGACCCCATTCGTTTCCCAACCGTTCGGATTCCCGCGTACGATTCAACGCGATCCAGGACGGAGTTAGTCGAGTCCAATAGGCTGATCTCAAGATCATACAGATGCGGCGATAAAGGGGACCACAACTTCGCGTTGTTGATTTTGATTGTCGTCTTGTCAAGATCGCCGGTAGATTCGGCGATTTGTTTGTCGCCATCTTTGACAATCATTCGAATCTTGGAGGCTTTTCCACCGCTGTTAGCGCCCGCCTTGATGTCGATCGATCCTGTCGCCGCATCGGTCGCAATCGTCAAGTGTTCGATGAATGACTGCGGTACGGATTCCAACCAAACCGTTTGCCAGATACCAGAAACCTGGGTGTACCAAATTCCACCGGCGTTGATAACTTGTTTGCCTCGCAGTTGGTACTTTTCCGTATCGTCTTCGACTCGCAACACCAAGCTGTTTTCCCCCTTTTTGATGGCGTCGGAAACGTCGAACGAAAAGAGTGTATGACCACCTTGATGCGTTCCGACCGACTTGCCATTGACGAACGCTTCACATCGGTAGTCGACCGCTTCGAAGTGCAGGATGATTCGAGTCTCAGATTTGGGGTCGGCATCGAACGAGCGATGATACCAAAGTGCTTCGTTGTCGAGCAGCAGTCGTCCAACCCCTCCTAGCTTCGACTCAAGCGCAAAGGGAACTAGGATTTTGCCAGCCCAGTCGCTGGGCGTTTTGGTTTGTTCGGACGATGTGATCGCATAGTCCCAATGACCATTCAGATTCTGCCATTGCTTTCTTCTAAGTTGCGGACGAGGGTATTCGGTCCATGCATTCTCGGCAGTAACGTCTGCTCCCCATTTTGTGATGAGTTCGGATACGAATGGCTGCGTGCTTCGTTTGGCTGGCGGCAGCTCAGGGACCTTGTTCGCGTCGACAACATGGACATCGATAAATTGTCCACCGGTTTTTTGAGTGCAATGTACCGCCAAGACATTTTTTCCAATGAAGATCGCCGCGAGATCCGCTGGGGCGATGGGAATGACTTTGTATTCCAATGACCAGCCCGGAAGTCCAGCAATTTGCTTGCCATTGAGAAAGACCTCGGCGTCTTCATCGTGATGGATCAGGAGTGCTGGTTTCTCCGGAATACTTTTGACTTCGAACGATTTACGCAACCAAATATTGGGAGTTGTCCAGTTTGTACCCACGCGAGATCCGGGTGTGCTTGCTTCGCCAAAGCCTCCATTTCCCTCCTTCCACGAACTGTCATCAAACATGGATTGTTCCCAGCCGGCTGTCGGTTTTCGAACGACATATCGCCAAGTGTCCACAATCTCTTGGGCCGAGACAGACGCCGAGACAGACATGGTAAGAACCGAAAGCGCTGCCACGATGGCGAACGCTCGCACTCGCATTGTTGTAGTCATGTTTTGTATCACTCATTGACGCATAGGAGAGGTTTAAACGGTCCAACCAGTACATCTTCCTACGGAAAGCCATCTTGTGCAATGAGTAGCTCCGTGCGTTGGATGTATACTAAGCACAACGGTATGAGTCTTCGAGTGAAACAAACTGATAGCCGAAGGGCGCTAGCCCCGGTTCTCGACGAATGTCGAGCAATTGGAAAACCGGGGCTATCGCCCAACGGCGCGTGAGTTGTAGGTAGTGTAGCTCAATCAGTCAGTTTACTAACAGAAAGGAAAAAAAACGAAAGTATGCGAATCTGATCTAGGCGGGTCCGTACCGGTCTAGAAGTCTCGACTAGAACTCCCATCATTTAGTGATGGGAGGGATGCAGCCAGCTATGCGGGGCAACCCAATTTGACGAAGAGGCCAGGTCGAGATAGTTCGGGAGGTGCCGCAGTGGCGGAAACCGAAAGGCCAAGCTCCGCCGTTTGCTGAAGCCTTGACGATGGATCCATCGTTCCTCTCCCAGGATATACGGTTATTTGGGGAGGCTCGGTAGCGTGATAAGCGACATCGCCTGAACGCAATGGTAACACTATTAACCAATGAAAGTCCTACATCATCCTCCGAGGTCCCAATGCGTTCACGCAACGAGGTCCAACGTGGTAATGCCGACCTATAAGGCTATGCCGAAATGGAACGTCTACGTGATGGTATACGGAAGGGGTCTGTCCCTCTCGGGTTTCAAGGATGGCAGCAGAGGCGGAGTAGTCGACTCGTCGATGAAAGCCAAAACCGTTTTGGAAGATTCCTTGAAAGGTAAGCCTCATGAACGTAGTTAGTTCGAATACTCTATGGCCACACCACGGCTTGGCTCACGATCTCCTTGTGAGTCGCTTATTCTCGCTAAGAACACGTCCCAATAGACTCACCAAGACAAGGTTCGGCCAAGGCATTCTCTACAGAATCAGCGCAAGGAGATTACTGTGAAGAGCATAGTCAAGGCTCATAGCTTGACAGGTAGGATCACTCCTCAAACCGTCTTCGCTGCATGGCTTGCCGTAAAGCGGAACCGGGGAGCGGCTGGAATCGACAAGGTCTCAGTATCCATGTTCGAAAAGAACTTGGATGCGAACCTGGACTCACTCATGCGGCAACTTAAAACTGGTTCATTCCAGCCGATGCCCGCTAGGCGAGTCTACATTCCCAAAGCTCCAGGCAAATTTCGCCCGTTGGGGATACCTGCGGTCCGAGATCGAGTTGCTCAAGAGGTACTAAGGTCGCTCCTTAGCCCACTGTTCGAGCAATTGTTTCACGATCACTCGTTTGGCTTCAGACCAAAACGAGGGTGCCATCAGGCAGTCGAAAAGGTAAAGGAACTCCACCGGCAAGGGTACAGGTATGTACTTGATGCTGACATTTCTGGATTCTTCGATAACCTCTCGCACTCTGCCATCATGATGGAACTCTCGAAGGTCGTTGCGGATGGGAATATCTTAAGATTAGTCGAGAAGTTTCTCTCGGCTGGCGTTATGGAGGGCGGGAAGTACCAAGCCACTCGCGTCGGCACTCCTCAAGGTGGAGTGGTCTCGCCATTGTTGGCCAATATTGCCCTGAACCTCATGGATTGGAAGCTTGAAGAAGCCGGATATCGATTTGTGCGGTATGCGGATGACTTCGTTGTGCTTTGCAAATCGGAACGCCAAGCCAAGGAGGCTTTGGATCTGGTCAGCAAACTTCTTGCGGATCAGTTGAGTCTTGCTCTCAGTCCTGAAAAGACACACATCACGACGTTCAAGAAAGGTTTCGCCTTCCTGGGATTTCAGATTGGTGCCTGGACCATTCGGATGCGGGACAAATCCAAAGAGAAGTTCAAAGACAAAATCCGTCAGATAACTACCAGAAGTCACAACCTGGACGCCGAGATGATTGAGAAACTGAATCGCGTAATCCGTGGGACGGCGAATTATTTCACTCGTCCCTGGTCAGCATGTGGCTACATGTACCGCATTCTGGACAGGTGGATACGCATGCGACTGCGATGCATGAAGTCAAAGCGAAAATCGTCGTTGGATAATCGGCGAACTCGTTTGACCCACTTCGAGCATATGGGATTACTATCGCTACGTAGCTTTATTTCCGCCCGCGCAGTGAGAACGCCAGGGCTCTCCCTAGAGGGAGCGATTCCTACGGGGTCGCCCGGTGCAAGAAAGATGCACGCCGGTAAATAGAGGGAAATAACCCTCTCGCGACAACGGGGAGGCATGAGGCCCAAAAGGGCCTCAGCCTTACCCACTTAATTTGGTATGAAAAAAACATGCGGATGTGCCTAGTACCATGGGCTGAGAATAGTTGTAATCATCATTTAGGAAACCTATGCCTACTTCGAACGAATCGATTATTGCCGCGACCATCACTTGGCTTGAAAACATCGTCATTGGCCTGAATCTTTGCCCGTTTGCAAAGGCAATTCATGCAAAGAAGCAGATTCGTTTTGTGGTCAGTCCAGCCTGCCAGAGTCGCGAACTGTTAGCCGAATTGAAAGTCGAATTAGAACTTTTGGTTGACTCCGATCCGGAGCAGATCGAATCTACATTGCTGATACATCCAGGAGTACTTAACGAGTTTATGGATTACAACCAGTTCCTGGTCCTATGCGATTTGGCCATCGAGGAATTGGAACTTGAAGGCATCATTCAGATTGCGAGCTTTCATCCACATTATCAATTTGCAAATACCGAACCTGACGACGTAACCAATTATACGAACCGGTCACCTTACCCGACTCTCCACCTCTTGCGTGAAGACAGTGTCAGGCGAGCCATCGAAAGTTTTCCGGATGTCGAAAAGATCTACGAAAGAAACATTGCAACCTTGAACCGGCTAGGCAAAGCCAAAATGGACGCCTTGATGTGATTTTGCTCTCAGTGTTGCCACGCAAGGAGGGGCTACGAGTTGCCACGCAAGGAGGGGCTACGAGTTGCCACGCAAGGAGGGGCTACGAAGTGAACGACTCAAAACGACGCGTTTATTTGCGTACGGAACAAAATCCCTGTCTGACCGGCCACAAAGCCTGTGCGATTTTGATCGGCTGGGGAACTCTCGAGTCCCGCTACGTCGAACGTGTACCGCAGATTGCTTTTCCCTGGAAGGACGAACCAATTGAAACCGCCAGCAACTTCGGTACCGGATCCAAATTCGCCGGTCACCCAAGACGTGCGAGAATACAATTCAATCTTCCGCGGTAATAGAAAGAATCCTCCCTGCGCAAATCCCCCGTGAGCCCGCGTTGGACTGAGCTGAATGGAACCACTTCCCTGCAACGACGACAGTTCCTGAAAGTAGATCTCAGTCGATAGACTGCAACCGCGAAACTTGAACGCCAAATCCATTGCGACTAGCGAGAGATCGTACCGCTGCAGCGTCACCCCTGGAGAAAGTGCGCCTAGCTGAGTGATCAAGGTGCCATCCGACAGCCGCACTGCGGAATTCTCGATTGCTTCGCTATCGGATTGGCTACCCTGCCCAAGGGCAAAGGTATAGCTGCTCCCCGCACGCATCGCCAGTTCGTCATGATCCTCGAGGTCGGAATAGCCGGGACCAAAATCACCTAAGGGTTCCCACCAAACCGAGTCGGACCAACATGCTCGTTGGTCAAACTGGTTGGGCGTTTTATTCAGCGTATTGAACCCGTTCGAAAACATCGCGTGGTAATACAATCTGTCGATCGGTTCACCTCTGCACCATATTCCTTGGCTAAGGCTTGGGCGAAAGAATGTCGTTGCCATCGAACGATCTGGCCCCTCTTGGGCTACCCAGGAACTAAGTAGCCATTCGCGGGACCCAGGCACTTTGTTTTGGCCGACGGACATTTCTAGGGCGCGACTGAACCGGTAGCTCAAGGAATAGGCACGGAAGCCGATCGCATTGCTACCGACCGTGTTGTAATCGATGTTTAAGAGATAGGAGAGTTTCGGCAGCCAAGCATTTCCTGAGAAGATCAGCCGGCCACGGGGGATCAAAAAGTCGCTGCTGCTGTTGATTGGTTTCACATTCCCGGCACTATCAATCCAGGAGCTTTCGTCTCGGTCGAAACCAGAAAATCGAAACGTACTCTGATGGTTGATCTTCAAAGAGAATGGAGATTCGTTGAGATTATTTGAGCGAATCACGAAGCCGTTGTCGTAGATGGACGTGAAACCAGCCCGCGGTATTGCCTCCAATTTGGATTGCGGTGAGGCAGGTGAGTCGTAGCCGTCACTCGGCGCTTGCAACTCCAACGGGATGAAAGTCAATTCCCCCTGAAGCGAACTCACCTCCTCGGCCAACCGGCGGTTTTCGTCCACAACCGATTGCAAGGTCATTTCCAAACGATCGACCCGAGATTGGCCCGAGTTTGGGTCCAAATCCTGCGAAGCCGACTGGGCGCGTGCGACACCCACGATCTCAGGCATCGCCACTACCAAAGCCAGCCCAACGCATAACGTGATCGCAACCAGTACGCTGCGATCGGTGGGTGGTATTGGTGGTCGCATTATGTAACGTTGAACAGACAGGATTCCTTGGTTTCAACTTGATTCAGAACACAAGCTCTTCGGGACCGAGGTTGGATGCTTATCCATAAGATACAACCGGTTTTATCGCCACAGTTTCACGAATCCTTAAAACTAGATACCGCCGACGTCACAGTTTACCATCCGTCTTACCTGGGCCATCGATCCAGTTGCTCAACATCATAAAATCCCGCGTCTAGCGCCACTGATTGGAATGAACGTCGCACAGGAGACTACTCGTTCCCAGGCTCT
>JAIPFP010000306.1 GCA_021736575.1 Pirellula sp.
CGACCACTCGTGATTGGGCGATCGTCCATTTTGCATCGTGCGTCGTTGGCTTCCGGTCTCGATCTGTCAATCGTGCCAATCGCGTCATTGGATCAATGGCGACCCTCCGACGAAGAAGATCGGATCGGGAGATTGAAACTATGGTGCTTAGAGACAGGTGATTCCGCCTCCGATCTGGCAATCAAACCTGTCGTCGATGTGCGAGGTGGCCAAGCCGCATACGATTGTTTACTTTGTGCGGCCAAGCTTGCAATTGACGGTTGCGTGGATGCGATCGTTACAGCACCACTTCACAAAGTATCGCTTCAAAATGCAGGGCATGATTGGCCTGGCCATACGGAATTGCTCGCGCATTTGTGCGGAGTCGAGGAATACGCAATGATGCTGTACTTGCCACCAGGAAGGCCTCGGCACGGAGGGCCGGCCGGGTTCGGAGTTGTGCATGTAACGCTGCACATGGCACTTCGTGAAATATTTCATCATCTAAGCATCGAAGCGATCAACGAAAAGATTCGTCTTGCAAACGACGTTTTTACTCGCATTCGAAACTCCCTCGGAATCGATCCCAAGCCCCGCATCGCTGTTGCTACCCTCAACCCGCATGGAGGAGAAAGCGGTCGATTCGGTGTAGAAGAACAAACGATTATCGGCCCTGCTGTCGCAATCGCACAACGGATGGGCATCCATGTTGTTGGTCCTTTGCCAGTCGATACTCTCATGCCAAAGGCGGTCGATGGAGCTTTCGACGCGGTTATTGCCATGTATCACGACCAAGGCCATATCGCTTTGAAACTGCTCGATATGTTCGATGCCGTGAACGTGACACTGGGGCTACCGATCATCCGAACAAGTGTGGCTCACGGAACAGCTCACGACATTGCTTGGCAGAACAAGGCGGAGGCGTCGGGAATGGTTCAAGCCGTGTTGACTGCCGCAAGAATGGCCGGGAAGAAACAAGCTTCGTAACAATTGATCGGTTTTTAGCGGTTGTAGGCTTGCAAACGATTTGCTTGCATCGCCGTTTTCACGTCCTACACTTCCTGGGTAGCTTTTGTCCCAACTCTCCAATCACGCCAACTCATGCTTCTCAACCGACTTGTCGATCAACTTCATCAAAAGTTGCCGAACGCCTCCGACCGAAGTGTGGCTTGCTTGGCGATGCTGATTTGTGATCGCGATCCTGAGTTGTTATGCCTAAGCGACAAACAATCGTTTCTATGTCTGCTTGAGGAGAGTCAGTTAAAAATGCAATCGCTCGATGACCAGCATGCCGCAGTCTCACACGAACTCGAAGAACTTGCATCCACTGAGCCTTGTGAATTCCAACCTAAACATGTTTGGACCTTGATTCGTGCAATCAAAGTTCAAAGTCAATTCGTCGATTTGTTGACCGGCGCGAGAGTATCCTAATCAGCCGGTTTGCGCTAGCGTCCGGTTGATTTAATGGTACGACGGACTTCCTAGTCCGTCGAATTCCCCATAGACGGACTTGGAAGTCCGTCGTACCTCCCTTACCCAATAACGACTTCACTAAATCAACAGCCAGCTAGCGTCCGGTTTACTAAGGAACAGCTTGGATCGATAATCGATTCAAGGACGGAGTTGGTTGACCTGTGCTGGTGACCGATGCTACCAACTCGCCTTCCGTCGCCTGATCCAGTCGCAATTGAACGACACACGAATAGGAATCATTGGCCCTGAAATATTGGATGGGTTCGAAGTCGATCTGCCTGTCGTTGTTGGAAAGTTTGTATTTCAAGTCTTTCGCTCGAATGGATGTCAAGGTCGCTGTGTTTGGATACTGCAATCGAAGGGCAACTTGCTGATGCGGCTTGTTTCTTAAATTCTCCACTCGGATCTCGTATGAGCCAACCTCGCCTTTCTTGACGGTATTGCTGGCCGGAATGATCGTAACACTCAATTCTCGTTCAAGGCCATTGCTTGAGGGCGGGGATCCGTTACCTGATGGCACGGGGGCTTTATTTGAGCCAAACCCGCTACGGTTCGGTGCGGGCGAATTGCCCGGCAAAACATCCCCTCCGGACCCTGAATTGCCTGGCAAAATATCCCCTCCGGAGCCTGAATTACCGACTCCAAGCGTCAACACTTGTCGGCCGCTGATCCCATCCGCCGTTTCGACTTGGACGGTCACACTGGCTTGAGCGGACGGCGAAATGGCTTTAAATCGGCCTGAAAATTCAAGACGACCATTAGGCGGCATGTCAGGCAAACGCCATCGCCCAACCTGTCGTTCCGGTTGATATTCCACGTCGCGACTCAATTCCAAGGCTTCGAAACTTGGATCATGTTGCATCGTAACGATAGGACTCCGCAGGGTCGTGGTACCGGTGTTTGCAAAGGACCAAACCATGGTGAAATCGCCCCCCAATGGAACCGTATTTTGTACCGAGGCACGGTCGATTAGCAATGTCAAGGCAGGTCGTTTGGGTGTCGCGGGAAGCCCGCGTATGCATGCTTTCTGTGCGGCGAGAATTTGGTTCAACGATTGAGCACTTGCGTTCACGCAAAGATCTCCTTCTCGCTGCACGATAAAGGATGCATCAAGCTTTCTTGGTTGTCCAGGCGGTAGAAAATCGATCATTTGACGCGACTCGTTTCCTCCACGAATGTGTTGCAACCCCGGATCGCTGGCAAGCGTGATCTCAAGGTTGTTGATTGTCTGGTTGCCGGTATTGGTTACCAAGATTTCAAAGGCGGCTTCGTTGCCTAATTCGACTTGTGCAAAATTCTGTCGCGGAGCGATTTGTAGGGTTACCTGAGGTTTCAGTACATCGGTTCGAATCGCTTTTTGTTGACGCAGGTTGGGAGAGCCTGTGACATCAAAGAGCACTTGTGCATCCATTGCAGCGGCTGCGATAAACGTCATGCTAACGTCAAATTGGCGTCTGGCTTGCAAGGGTCCAATCGTCCAACGCACGCTGTTGTTGGTTGGTTGGGGATCCGGTGCGTAGCTTGCCGAATCAAACCGCATGCCGTTCGGAATAGAAACAGTCAGGACTGTGTTTTCTGCAACAAGGTCACCGACATTGGCTAAGCTAGCGGAATAAACCAAGGGTTGGCCTGGGACGGCGATCTCGGGACCACCCACTTGAAGTAACAGCGAGGCAGCACTCCATGTTACGGTCGTTGTCCCGCGAGCGATGGGTAGCTCGGGCATGTTCAATGCACCATCCGCAGGCTTGACGACTTCAATCTCAATCATGACGGTTCCGAAGGGCGATTGATTCGCTCCTGGAAAAGAGCCATTTACGATAACGACCTGCGCAACGCCATCGGAGTCGACTTGGACGTCCGCTTTCTCAGCTTTGGTTGGCATAAACAGCGCAAATTCAGGGTTCAGGACGCGATAACGGACGATCCAACCCTCGGCAGCCATAAATCCTTCCGCCTTCATCACCCGCGTGACGAGCCTTACTTCCTCTCCGCTATTTACGGTTTGGGGCGCTGGGAATTGCCAGCTTGCATCGACCCAATAGATGGTCGCAGTTTGTCGGCGTTTATCCCAAACATCGCTGTCGGGAGCGAGAGCCGTGACCTTCGATGTGCCTTCGCTGGGGCTGGTCAAACTGATCCAGGTTTGGCCTTTTCGGATAGGAAGGTCGTCTGCTTTTGTGGAGGTGCCACGTGTAATGACCCCGGCTTCTTTGCTTGTTCGACCGCGTGCAAAATCCACGTCTAGCTTTTCAACTTTGGGGCTATTGTCGCGTCCCCAGCTCGAGCGGGGTTGTCCCTTGGCATCGTCCCCGACCGCGACAATTTGACCCACGCTATTGGGAGAGAGCATCCATTCAATAGGCTCATTGGTGACCAAGAATTCATCTTTTCCACAGATACCGGCGAGCAAGATGACTTCGCCACCTACGGGGGCAACGATTCGCGTTGGGGTAAGTAGCAATTGTCCGCACCGCCCACGAAGCTCTTCTACTTCCTGAGCTTCCTTCCTTTTTCCTAAACAAGTTTTGCCGGCGAGGCATCCCTTGCAGAGTTTCTTTTCAGCTCCATCTCCCCCTTGCATACAAGCGGGCGGCTCAGGCGGCGTTTGAAATGCCGGTTGCTTCGATGGATAGCCATTGTTCGGATCGTGCGGCGCAACGATCGAAGTTCCCTGATGGGTGAAGATGCGGTTGCCGGTCGGGTCAATGGCTGGCAGCGACAGAGTCTTACATCCACCGAGGAACCCGACAACAATGCAGCATGCTGCAAACGCGTATAGAGGTAGACACTTCGCTATCGGAGCGAACGAGCGACGAACCATCGCAGGTTCGCAATAGCCGAAATTTGAGATCGATTTTGGAAAGGTGTGGCACATCCAGGTATCACCTAAACTGTCCGTTCCATGGAAACGCTCGCAACCGTTGCGACCGAAGTGTCATCGAGAATGACCCTTCGAGAAGGTACATCACAAATCCGTGCTGAACTCAGGTTGCAAAGGACACACAATTAGAATTTTGGTTCAAGCGTTACGGATGTTCTCTCTTTATCGAATGATCCTTTACGTGACACGGTCGGATGGCTATCCTTGCTGCAACAAGAAGCATTTGTCTGCACGCCAATCTTGCCCATCAATGCGTTTGATCAGGGCTCGCAGTCGACCCGACGAATCCAATGCGGCGGCAAAGTCTACGCAGTGCAACGCGCTGCTGTTGAAGTCGGATTGGTCAATTCGCTTGCCCTGTTCCAGTCTCACGAGCGTTTCTTCATTCGGAAAAGCCTGCGGCCAATGCTTGACACCCAGGCTCGAAGGCATCAGTTGGCTTGCGATGGCGGACTCATCTTCGAGTGCATCGGGTGAACAAGCATTCTCGAGAAGGAACGGGCCGATGGACGTTCGTACCAAACGGGTCATAATTGCATCCGAACCGAGCGCTAAGGCAATGTCTCTGCCGATGGATCGAATGTACGTGCCGGTTCCGCAAGTGATCTTCAGTTCAAAATGAGGATACTCGAAAGCGGTTAGTTCAATCGATGCAACCGTTACATTTCTTTTCGGAATTTCAAATTCTTTTCCTTCGCGGGCCAGTTCGTGAGCTCGTTTCCCATCGATCCAAACGGCGGAGTACTTCGGCGGAGTCTGTTCAATTCTCCCCATGAATGATGGCAATTGCTCCTCAATCTGATGCTGTTGGATCATGGGAGGCAAGGGAATCGGTAGAGCGGCTGACTCGCTGTCGGCAGAATCGTTGGTTACTCCCAATTCAAAAGAACCCACATATTGTTTCGGCAGGGTGTGTATTGCGTCGGTTAATCGGACGGCTTGTCCAATTAAAACAAGCAGGACTCCACTTGCAAGAGGGTCGAGAGTACCCGCATGACCGACCTTGGTCGGATGAAGTAACCGCTGAACTACATTCACACAATCACGGCTTGTTGGACCCACAGGCTTATGCAAATTCAAAATGCCGAACATAGAAAAACCGAGTTGAGTTTGCGGATTGTGCTGACCTGGTATTGCCGCTTAAGTCTACAAGGCGGTTTTGAATTGCAATTGCCGAAAAAGATGAGTGGCGTTCTGCATTGTAACTAAGAAATCGAAGGTAAGCGAGCGATGGAAAATCAACGGTCCGTCCGATGGGATGTAGCTTCTGTCGCAATGTTTGCAGCATCAGCCTTATTGTGGCTCTCACTGTTAACGCACGACGCGGCCGACAATCTGGGTGAATTCAACGGAATACTCGCTAACTTTTACAGTCCCATCCATGCTGCCTACCCATTTAATGAGAGCATTCAAAATTCTTGCGGATACATCGGCGCTCTGGCCAGCGATGTCCTGTTTCAAGCCACAGGCATTGGCGCCTATTTGGTAGCCAGCCTCATGATCTTGTCCGGAGTCGTGATGCTAAGGCAGCAGCCCTGGGCTTCTCCAATGGGACGCAGCATCGGTTGGACTCTGATTTTGATCGCAGTCTGCAGTATGCCAACTCGATTTGGTATTCAGCCCAGAATACCTGTTCCGATTGGGGGCGGTGGCTATTTGGGTGCACTGTGCAACACTTGGATGAATCAGCACCTTGCGCAGGCCGGATCTGTCATACTTGTGCTTACGGTGTTCATCGGCGGATTATTATTGAGCACCGAATACGCTCTCATTCGCTACTTCGGCTTTGCAGCAACTGGTAGCATAATGGCTTTGAAGTGGTTTCGCCTGCCGACATGGACGATGCGCCGCCACGCCGAAATGATTTCGGGCACCTTTTCTCCTTCGCGATCTGATTTGCCAAAGAGCGTGACGCTGCGACAAAATCCAGCCTCGATTACGGCAAGTGGAAGCAACCATGCAGGCCAAACCGCCTATCCCTCTGCGGTTATCCATGCAGCCCCACTGGCAGGGGGCTCCATCAGCAGCAATGCAACGATCGATACGGGCGAAAATGGTCCAGCCATCCGAATTGGCAGACGGGCGGAAGCAAGCTTGACCGCCCTCGATCTAGCGTCGCAATCCAAAGCCGTCGGACGAACGGATTTGACTTTTCCCAAAGCAACCACGACGCTAGCATCGATTGCAGGTGCGTTCTTCGGATCGAAGAAAAATTCCGAGAAAGAGGAGAACGAGGTGGTTGATGACGAAGATGGTCTGCAGGTTGCGGGCTCCAGCCGCGAAATCGCTGACCATAAAACAATCGTCAGCGGACGAAAACCCGTTTCACCCAAAGTGGAGTACCACGATGATGACGAACTCGACGAGGACGAAGATGCAACCATCGAGGATGAGGAGATGGAACTGGAGGGTGATGGAGAACAGGAGAATGACGACGAGGTTCACAGCGTAGACGACGAAGATCAAATTGTCGTTGAGCCCCCCAAGAAACGCGGAGCAGGACGTTCAAGGTCCATTCGTAGTGACGCCGCTCATATAGAAGAAGACAAGGGGCCGCGAGTCAAAAATCGCAAAGAAAAGACCGAGGTTGTGGATGATTCATCACCCCAACTTCATGAGGATTTGCACGCGCAATTGAACGACACGAAACTGCCGGAGGGGAGCGAGGAGTATGTGTTGCCAGGCCACGATCTATTGTCGGAGTCCGATGAGATTTCCTACGACGAGCA
>JAIPFP010000307.1 GCA_021736575.1 Pirellula sp.
AAATCGTGGGCTTCCTTGGCTCCGCTGCTGGATCAACGGCGCTACGTCGAGTCGATCGTAGCCGGCATTACGATTCCAGCCCATCGCGAATTTCGATGCGCAGTTACCATGAACCAAGATGACTCAACCTACGAGATTCCCGATTACATTCTCAGTCGCTTGCAACCGTCGCTCCAGGTAGGCTTTCCGAATCGCAAGGACGAGTTGGCGATTCTGCGTTATCACTTGCCATTTGCAGAACCTGAAGTGTTAGCCATGACAGTCGATTTCTTGCAGCATGCGCATTCGCTCAAACTGGATTTTTCAGCTCGAGATGGTATCAACGTTCTACGCTACGCATTGAAGAGACTGTCACAAAACTCTGAACATCCCGTTTCCAAGGATCATGCTTGGCGAGAATCGCTCCAAGCCTGTTTAGGCGATGAAGCCCTCGACCTATCGGCTGCAGCGAAACGCAAACAAAAAGCTGTTGGTGGAGATACACTCCCCATGGGTTTAGGGGACTTCTTTTTTGATCCAGACGATCCATTGCATCCTGACGATAGCTGAATTGGATCACGGCGCGGAGCTCCATAAAAACGGATGCCTCGGGTGGGTGGCACCGTTCGTTCCCCGGGTGGCACCGTTCGTTCCCCGCACCGTTGGTTCCCCTCCAGAATACAATTGACGAACCAAAAATTGCAGGCCGTTTTGACTTGCGTTGAGTCACTTGCTCGGACTGGCTGAATTTAGGTGTTATCCCTTTAAGGATCTGCATGGCATCAGTACCGCGCTCAAAAATCGAAATCGCATTTGACGTATTCAGGCTCTGGTTGGGCGATCCGAAGACTCGTATTCCAACACTTTTGATTCTTGCCGGACTACCGCTGGTTGCATCGCCTTGGTGGCAACCCGTCGTTAATGGTTTCGTCGTTAAATGGCTCGAAGTTAACCCCCAACTCCTCAACGACTCCGAGTTCTGGTTGGCGACTAGCGGCTGGGTTCTAATAATCTTGGGGATCATTCTCTACATCCGTGCGAGCCATACGCTGGCAACATCACTAACCACGACATCATCGACGTCAGACATTACCCTCGATTCAACTGTTCCAGAAGGAATTCAACGGAACGCAATAACTGCCTTTGGGCAGCTAGGCACTGCATGCATAGACCTTCCGATTGCGCAAATGGAAGGACTCGTCCAAGAAAAGCGAGCGGTTACCAGAACTCGTGTTCGATTAATTGAAAGCCTTGCATCAAGTGTGCAGTCGAATTTCGTGATCTCGCCCGAATACGCTAAGGCGGTAGGAAACAAATTCGCCGAGAGAATTGTCCGTGAGCAGATAAATCTTGATCGTGTTACCGCTGTCGCGGCAGAAGAGATCAACAAGACTGCACAACAAACAAAATCGCAACAAGCTGAAACTGCGGAGATACAACCAATTGATCCGGATTGGCTGAACCAATTCGAGGCAGAAGCGAGGCGTGTCAGTACGGACGCGATGAGTCTTCTTTTCGGTAAAATTCTAGCGGGAGAAATCCAAAGGCCCTCGTCATTCTCAATGCGAACCATTTCATCCCTGCGAGGCTTGGATTTAAAAACTGCGACATTGTTTCGAAAGTTCTGCTCTTGCTGCATTTCGATAGCTATTCCAGTTCTTGGCGTGCCGCAACTACTGGATGCCCGTGTTGTTTCTCTCGGCGGAAGCGCAGGTTCCAATTCACTGCTCCCTCATGGCTTTAGCTTCGACCAACTCAACATCCTCAACGAATACGGTTTGATAATTGCCGACTACAATTCCTACGGCAATTACGGAGTGACAGTTGTCAAAAACGGATCAGTAATTTTGCCGATGCAATTCCAATCGCACCAATGGTGTTTGATTCCGGATGAACCAGATGCCGTTAACTCTCCCGAATCCTTAAAAGAACTGCGAATTCATGGCGTGGCCCTGTCACGCGTTGGCCGTGAATTGCTGCCGATCGTCGACATTGATCCCGACGCCCCATATACCAAAGCCCTCGGTGTAGATGGCAGAGTAATTGGAGCTCAGATCAAGGTGCGGATGAGTATATGGAGCCACTTCTGGAGTCGTTCTTCGCGATGAAGCATGAATTCGCGGAGGATACCAGAATCCTCAGTACAATCGACCAACAGATTAATCTAGCACGCGAATGGATTGCTGAAAAGATGAACGAAAACCCCAAAGAAGAACGACCTGCGCGTCGTTTCGGCGACGTTGATTCACCAGAACATCCGGATGCACCGGCGCGGAGTGTTTTCGATGACATTGATGACTAATTGGAAATTGTGCCAGCCGAGGTTATGGAGCTGATACATTCTGTGAACTCGATTTCAATGCCTCGTCTGGCGATTGACGATGACTCGGAAGAGGTTCCCTTCGCGATCGTCGATGAAGTCGATATTCGGATATTCCTTCAGGGCACGCAGAATACCAGTGCCAAGACCGCGGTACGGCAAGACTTTGTTTGCGTACGAGCTCAAAATCGGATTGCGCATGTTCGAGTTCCCGCTTCGGATATTCGCAACGGTGAGATTATTTGGCAGATGACCAGGACTGATGATCTCAATCCGATTGTCGAATATGAAGATGCGAATCGGTGCCGAGACGAAATAGTCCCGGTGGACGAGCGCATTTGCAACAAGTTCCTCGAAGACAATGCGGGGAATCTCCGGGAGACCAGTGGAGTTCACGCCTTGGTCGCCCTGCTCCCAATGGATGTTGCGCAGGAGGAAGCCAAGAGCGTCTTCGAACTGCTGCTGAATCCGACCATATAGATCAGCGCTGTCAACGTATGCCGAGGCGTGAATGTCGCTGCCTGGATAGCACACCGCCTTCACATGGAACACTGGAAGGAATTGGTTAGGAGCCTTGGCAAAGAGCATCAGCCCGGCAACGGTCAAGGAATCGCCGTTCAGCAAACGCATATTGGTGAGTACCTGCCCTAAGGAATTCGACTGTTCGTCCAACTCCTGTTCGAACCGAAGCTTGAAGAACTCCCGGAAAACTTCCAAGTCGACGTCTGCGATTGAAGTCCCAGGCACGCGGACGTCATCGCCATGAACAAGCTGGGCGTTTTGAAACATCCGTTGAATCTCTTCCCTTGCTGTCACCTTTCTCTTATCGCTTCCGTTTTTGACCCAGAATGCACCTGAATGGTCTTGATATGGCTTTCCGAGCCCGTCGGGAACAGTGACGACCACAACCACGCCACTGCCCACGGAGACATTCTCACTCGTAACGTTTATGGACGGTCGAACACAAGTTGTGGAAGCGTTTGCAACCAACTGATTCAACGTTCCGACCTGTGCCGCATAGAGTTCGTGGGCAGTCCCATCATCTGCAATGCCAACAAAGATCCGGCCACCGCCAGAATTCGCGAATGCAACAATCTCCTGCGCGAGGGCGGTCGCATTTGTTGCCTCTACCTTAAACTGGTGCTTGCTGTCCTCTCCTCGTGCAGCGATCTCTAGGAGTTCTGTTGTTTCCATACTTGGTAAATCTCCTTCCGCCGTTGGAACGCTTCGCTACCACCTTCCATGATGCTCACGATAGCCTCCTGCAACACCGGGCAATCGATACTCCCCACTTTGATCTGAATTGCGTCTTCATCGTAGGCGCACGCCATGATCTGTTCTGCATCGCCGAGAACGGGGATGTTCGGGTTGTGGGTTGCAAAGATGAATTGTGTTTCAGGCTTCAACCGCCGAACGAGCTTAATTACATCCTCGTAGATCGTCTGGTTGTCTAGGTCATCCTCTGGTTGGTCAATTATGACCACATCGTTATCTCGCTGGCTGAGCACGAACAGAATCAGAGCCGAAGCACGTTGTCCAAGTGAGTGGTTCTTCAACTGCTTGCCGTGATACTTGATCGTGAAGCGGTTTGGCACCTGCCAAGTCAGCAACGCGGCCAGGTTATCGGTGAAGTATTGTTCGAAGACGGCAGCGGATGCACCCAGAATCCCCTTGGCTTTTTCTAGATCCCGGTAGATGGCCGCCCCGTCAGCGAATGTCTGCACCACTTCACTGAGCGTTGCTTCGCGCAGTTTGCTCCCGCGAAACAGATCTTTCATGTACTTCAGAAATGCGTCTTTGTCTCCCTTGTATACTACGTCAATCTGCAAAGCGGTCTCTTGAGCGTTGATTGCATCCAATTCATGCTTTATGCCCGTGAACTCTTCATGCCAATGGTTATTCAGCATTGCCAGTTCCGATATAAGTTGTGACTTAAAGGAAAACTGTTGTTCCTTTTCCTTGGTCAGTGCAGCCAATATCTGTTTGGCGTTCTCGATGGCCTTTCTCAGCTTTAGAAACTCATCTGGCTCGATTGCGGTGGCACCACTTGATTTCAGTTGCTCAGATAGCTTCCGCGAGACCTCAGCAAACTCTTCTTTGAGAGCGCTCTTCAACGTGTCAAACTCGTTGACTTTCCCCTTCAATGCACCTGCTGCCACCTTCGCGGATTCAGAGGAATTTGAGATTTCATGAAAGCCGCTCTGGACTTTGTCGAAGATTACAAACACATCCTTGAAGAAAGCTGGATTCTGTTTCGATTCGTACTTCTTGCGACTTGCAAACTCGTCAGAGTATCGAGCGACAAAGTCGTCAAGCTCTAAGATGTATCCTGCAACGAATTCGTGCAGATCCTTCACAGTCCTGGCGTCTTGTTCATAATCGACTTGCTTTTGGAGTTTCTCTTCGACACCGTGTTCTTTGAAGATTCGAAGCCTGTATTCCGCGTCCTGCTTCTTCGCCTCGTACTCCTTCTGCTTGTCGGCGACGTCAGCAAGCTTTAAGAAGCGCCGTATGGTTTCTGTCACCGTCTGCCGTTGTAATCTAATTTTCTCTCGAATATCCACTAACTTTTCGCCAACGAGCTTCTCGACGAGGTCCTTTTCAAATCCCTCGCCAGTGCTCGACAAATCTTTTTGTCCAAAGTAGATTGGTTTGTGGACGATTGTTTCACGAATGCTGATGCCGGGCTGAAGTTTGCCGCCATCGTACACATCAGGATGTTCCCCTAGAATTCGCCTTACTTCAAATTCACGTCCGTGCCGGTCAACGGCGGTCAGAGTGATTTTCCCGCCGCTCCCGAGGGCATTGCTAAGCGAGCCTTCCTTGTAAATTTTGTCAGCAGATTTCTCGCCGAACGGAATGTCAAGCACGTACCGGAGCGATTCGAGAATAGACGACTTCCCACTTCCCCTAATTCCAATAAACGTGTTCAATTCCGGTGAGAAATCGATACTTCTTCCGTCAAGCTTATCTCCAGCAAACGCGATCCTCTTTATGAAAGAGTGCTCTCGCTTTGGAGGTTCTGCTGCGACACGGTTCACATGATCAAGTAAGGCAAACTTAACCGCCTCAAATGTAAACGCACCGATCTTGAGAAATGTCTTTTCGCCCCTGCCGATTTCAGGAAGTGACTTGCAGTCACACCCGTGAACCTCTGCCGCGTACCAATCACCAAAATGTTTTTTTGCCTTCACTCGTTCGTCATGCGTTCGCACCTTCTGAAAACCAAGGCATCGCTGACGGAATGGATCATTGGCAGAAAGTTCTGCCAGACGCCCACCAGACAATCCACCCCATATGCCGTTCTCAGCCTCAACGTGGGCAAAGACAAGGAAGTAGTCGCGTCCGAACTTATCGAGTTCACGGACGGTGTCGTTCAGATCGTGATTTGATCTGCCGTTCTCGTTCTCAAAATTCGACTGACCAGCAAATGTCAACCCGAGAAAACTTTGAATGTGATTCTCATTCTCCCGGTTCACAATCCAATCGAGATGAAATACAACCAGCGTGTGGATGCCGTGCGAGCCATCCTTCACGGAAAGTTCGATACCAGGAAGTAGGAAGATTTCCTCTTTCCTTGCCGCCTTCGCTATCGCCTTGAACTCATCACGGTCAAACTTGTTGTGATTCGTGATAACAGCAACCTGAACGCCTGCTGTCTTCAGTGCCGCGACGTAGCTCGCGACGAATGAATTGCTTTCTCCCTTGAATTCGAATTCTTTGTCAGCTTGAGTATGCGTATGAAAGTCAGCACGGACCCATGTTGAGCCGTGCCGAAAAACTGCGGGGCCAGTTTCGTCAGCGGTCATGCAAACTCCCCTCCATGTGGAATTGGTCGCCTCGCAATTGCGGTGGCAAGCGGGCAGGCAACTGGCATAGCCATTCGCAAAGTCCAATCATGGTATTCCTCCTTCCCCGCGTTTCAGACGGTCATTTTCTTCCAACCAACGATCAATCGAAGCCTTGCGAAACCGCCAATGCTTTCCAACCTTCTGCCCAGGCAGCCTTCCTTCTTGGGCGAGTTTGTATAACGTCGACTTCGCGATCTTCAGGTAGACCGCGAGATCATCGATCGTCAGAACATCTGCGGGTTGTTCGGTCAAACGCCGACTCCTTCAATCGAGACATCAATTTCGCTAAGTCTAAAGGAAGATTCCGCCAGATTCTACTGGTTTGTGTCAGTTTCTGTCCATTTCTGAAGATTGCTGTAGGCGGGGGCCCTTCGGTAGGTGCCAGGGCCCTTCGGTAGGTGCCAGGCACGTGCCTGGCAATCCGTTGCGTGCGGTAGCGAAAGCCGTTACGTTAATCAACCTATGCCTCGGTAAACGCCCCATGGGAGAAAATACGGTATGAGCGAGACGGTCAACATCGATGGAGTCACATTGACTCTTGGCAATCCTGTTTCCAATACAGCCAAGTGGATTGGACAACTGGAACCGCTACGCCAATTGGCGGCATGTTGGTTAACGGTGGATGACGCAGACCTACCACTAACGCCACGATTGATCGGTGTTCCCGGCGTAGGTAAAACAGCCTTGGCGATGGCAGCTACGGCAGCTCGCCAGCAGGAGCTCTTTATCTACCAATGCACCGCCGACACTCGCCCCGAAGACCTGTTGGAGACACCCGTGCTTTCGAGCAGCGGAAAGATCGCCTATCACGCTTCACCGTTGGTAACCGCCATGATTCCGGGTGCAGACTGCGTGCTGGA
>JAIPFP010000036.1 GCA_021736575.1 Pirellula sp.
CAATTTTGGTCCGCTCGAAAAATCCCTCCAACGAGCGATCTAGAAAAATCAAAAACTGATGTGCCGCGAGGTCGAAATGGGGGTCGCGGCTTGCCAAATGGCTCTCGCTCATAGCGGGCTCAGCGACCCTGCTAGCCGGAATCCCGAACGCTCCGGTATCGTCTACGGCAGTGACTATATCCTTACCCGCCCAGAAGAATTCGCGGATGGTGTGGCCGCTTGCTTTGACTCCCACAAAGTGTTCGATATTAAACGTTGGCCAACCGAAGGCCGAATCAAAGTCAACCCGCTTTGGCTTCTGAAATACCTGCCCAACATGCCTGCTAGCCACGTTGCAATCTACAACGACCTGAGAGGCCCTAGCAATTCCGTTACGATTCGAGAGGCTAGCAGCTCGTCCTCGATTGCCGAAGCAGTTGCCACGATTCGCCGAGGCGCGTCCGACGTCATGTTGGCAGGTGCGACTGGCTCGCGACTTGAACCGCTGCGAGCCTTGCATTTCTCCGTATCCGAAACGCTAGCGAGGGATCGTTCCGATCCGTCTGAAATGTCTCGGCCTTTTGATGCGGACCGCGATGGGTCGGTGCTTGGCGAAGGTGCTGGCGCCTTGGTCTTGGAATCGCTCGAACATGCGGTCGCCCGCGGTGCCAAGATTTGGGGTGAAGTCGTCGCAGGTGTCGGATCCGCCGTCGGCCATCGTTTCGACGGAAAGGATCGCGATTTCATTAGGCTTGCAACCCATAACGTGCTCTCAGGACTTATCGCCAAAGCCACCTCGTTGGGTATGGATCTGACCGCGGACGATTGGCACATTCATGCCTGCGGCAAGGGCGAAGTCGACTCGGATCGCTCGGAAGCAATGGGGATTCACGACTCCCTAGGGGACGAGAGAATTCCTGTAACGGCCGCGAAAAGCTACTTCGGCAACCTGGGTGCGGGGTCCGCCGCCGTCGAAATCGTCGCAAGCTGCCTTGCCCTGGAGCACCAGAAGCTCTTCCCGATTCTCAATTGCAATCGATTGGATGCCGGATGCTCTATTAGAGTAACTGATTCCGATCGGCCGGGTAATGCGTTTGCGAGTCTTTCCTATTCCTCGCAAGGGCAAGCGAGCGGCGTGTTGGTTCGGCGGGTCCTTTCGGCTTGACAGTAAAGGCGATAGCTCGTACGCTCTTGGTCCTTCAAAAATCCAGGTCCCTTCTTAACCGTTTTAGTTTGAGTCCGAAAAATGGCAGTTCCCAAGCGACGTCACTCCAATTCACGGTCCGGCAAGCGTCGAGCACACCATGCCAAAACGCCTCGGCAGCTTCAAGTTTGCTCGAAGTGCAGCACTGTAACCCCAACGCATACCGTTTGTCCTAAGTGCGGTTACTATATGGGTCGAGTCGTTGTTCAAATGGGCGAAGAATAACGGATCGCCCGCTTGATTAGCCTTGCGTTTTTCGCTTGATAGGGAAGAGTTGCAGAGTGCCCAAAGTAGCATTGCTTTTTCCGGGTCAAGGGGCGCAGTTCGTTGGCATGGGAAAAGGACTATTGGAACGAAGTGCGTTTGCGAGGAATTTGTTCTCGCATGCTTCGGACCTTCTCGGCTATGACTTAGCCAAGCTGTGTGTGGATGGACCTGAAATGGATCTCCATCTTACGAAATACAGCCAACCAGCTTTATTTGTGCATTCGATGGCGGCCCTAGGTGACTTCGCTGCTCAACGCCCTGACGTGCTCGACTCTACGGTTGCGGTCGCGGGTTTGAGTCTTGGTGAGTACAGCGCTTTGGCTTGTGCTGGCGCGATTTCTTTTGAGGACGGCGTCAAGTTGGTGCAGCAGCGAGGTGCGGCTATGCAAGACGCAGCCACGGCCGTCAAGAGCGGGATGGCGAGTGTGATCGGGCTTAGTTGCGAACAAGTGGAGGCAGTATGCGATGCGGCTCGTCAGCCGGGGGAAATCCTTCGGGTTGCCAATTTGCTATGCCCAGGGAATATCGCTATCTCTGGGCATGTCGCTTCGCTGGATGCCGCCGAGGCTAAGGCAGTCGAAGCGGGAGCCACCAAAACCATTCGATTGAGTGTGGCGGGCGCGTTTCACACGGACATCATGCTGCCCGCAGTCGAGCGATTGCAGCTTGCTCTCAAGGCAACCCAATTCCGCAACGGCATGTTTCCTCTCTATTCGAATATCGATGCTCAACCGCATGTGTTGGCCGCAGAGTTTGCGCCGTTGCTTACGAAACAAGTCGTTTCGCCGGTACAATGGGAGAGCACTTTGCGCAATCTGTTGGCTGCCGGAGTGGATCAATTTTACGAAATAGGTGCGGGGCGCGTTTTAGCCGGAACGCTGAAGCGAGTCGATCGCAAAGCGGCATGTGAGTGTTTTGGCGACTAGTTTTTGACTACGGAAGTGATCGATGTCTACGAATTCATTTGGGTTAACCGCAGATCTTACCGGGCAAATCGCGTTGGTGACGGGTGCCTCGCAAGGGCTTGGGCATGCCGTCGCGGTTCGCCTCGGCGCGAATGGTGCCAAGGTGTTGTGTGTGGCTCGCAATGCCGAAAAACTCGCGGATACGGTTGCGCAAATTCAAGCCTTGGGTGGTGAAGCGGTCGCGATGGCTTGCGATGTGACGAACCGCGAATCGATCGAAAAGCTTTTCGAACAGGTAGAAACGGACCACAAACGCCTTGATATTTTGGTGAACAATGCAGGTATCACACGCGATACTTTGCTACCTCGAATGACCGATGTTCAATGGGATGAAATCATCGCAGCGAATTTAACGAGTTGCTTTCTGTTTAGCCGAGCAGCCACACGAATTATGATGGGTCAACGCTATGGTCGCATCATCAATATGTCGAGCGTATCCGGTTTGATCGGCAACGCGGGTCAAACCAATTATTCAGCGACCAAGGCCGGCATGATTGGCTTTACACGATCGCTATCCAAGGAAATGGCCAAGCGAAAGATAACCGTCAACGCGGTTGCACCGGGTTTCATCGAGAGCGACATGACGAAAGCTCTCGGGGATTCGATCATCGACGAGGTCAAGAAGCGAGTTCCTGCCAATCGGCTCGGAACTGGAGATGACGTTGCGGCGTGCGTTTTATTTCTTGCAAGTAGGGCTGCAAGTTACGTGACGGGACAAGTCATCACCGTCGATGGTGGCATGACGGGCTAAATGGCAACACCATTACAACCGCGGGCTACCGTCAATCCCGTTCGAATCGGTCACCATGTGTGCGGCGATTCGCATAGGCTACTTCTCATTGCGGGGCCATGTGTCATCGAATCGCTTGACGGATGCCTACAAATCGCCGAGGCGGTTTCTGACATCTGCGATCGACAGGGAGTCAACTATGTCTTTAAGGCTTCTTTTGACAAGGCCAATCGCACGAGCGGAGGGAGTTTTCGGGGGCCCGGCATCAGCGATGGTTTAGAAGTCCTGGCCAAGGTCCGATCGAAAATCGGTTGTCCAGTTACTACCGATGTTCATTTGCCCGAGCAGGCGGTGCCCGTTGCGGAAGTCTGCGATTTGCTTCAGATCCCAGCCTTTTTAGCCCGTCAAACCGACTTATTGATCGCCTGTGCTGAAACCGGAAAACCGCTGAATGTGAAAAAGGGTCAGTTCATGGCACCGGGCGACATGAACTATGTTGTCGAAAAGGTGAAAGCCGCTGGCAATGGAGGTGTGATGCTGTGCGAACGGGGGACTTTCTTTGGTTATGGCCGACTCGTCAATGACATGTCGGGCTTGCCCGTGATGAGAGCGATGGGAGTGCCTGTGATTTTTGACGCGACGCATTCGGTACAGCAGCCGGGTGGGCTTGGAGGATCGACGGGTGGCAACCGGGAGTTGGTTGAGCCATTAGCGCGGGCAGCCGCAGCCGTCGGTATTGATGGTGTATTTTTTGAGACGCATCCCAATCCGGATCTAAGTCCGAGCGACGGTCCGAACATGGTGCCGTTAGATCAATTTGAGAAAGTTTTAGAACGGGTACTTACGATTTGGCGAACCGTGAAAGCATGGAATGCGTAGGTTCCCACGAAGCGTTCGAGTTGAACCCACTGGGGCGTTTTGTTTTTGTGTTGGCAAAATTTTGGGTAGAATCGCTTTATGAACCGACCGTATCTGCACCCCAGAATTGTTGACACTTCTCGCCGATCGCCACCAACTGGTTCCAAGGCTCTGCCTTGGAACCCACTGAATTGCAGGCTCTGCCCGCAGTTCCACAAAGTGTTGGCTCTCCGTTCTCAATGCAAAGCGAGGCAGAGCCTCGGGAGCAGTGCGTTCCCTGGCAGAGCCAGGGAACGAGAGCTAAGTCGAGAACTAAGTACAGATGCGATGAGCGAGAGAGCTCGAATTTTTCGTTGTTTCCAATCTATCTCCTGGTTGGTTGTTGCATCATTATTGGTTTGCTCCGTTGGCTGCGAGGACGCCAATTCGAAGCAGCTCCAAAGGCTCCAAGCAGAGCAGGCGAGCGGAAAGGAGCGACGCGATTCGCTTCGCGAAGCATTTCGGTACTTGCCGCAACTGGTTCGATTGGATCGTTCGGTGGCACTGCGCGAAATACAATCGGAGCTTAATACTTGGTCAAAGAATGTGGTCGAGCCAACGGACTGGAAATCGGCGAATTCGCTCGAGTCCGTATCGGCATCGCTGCGAACGATCGACTTTTCGAATCGCATTGCGAAACTTGAGTTTGGTGAGCCAGAATGCGAATTCTTGTTGCAATCTCAAATGATGCGAGACGTAGGGAAGTGGGTTCTGGAACGTCCTTACCACGACAACCTTTTCAAGGGGTGGCTTGAGAAACAAAAGAGCGTAATGCCGGCTGACGATTGGCGTCAACTGGAAACCACATTGAAGCTATTCGATTGGACGATCTGCAATGTTGCAATCGATGGGCAAGCCAAGGATGTGGAGCGGTTGGTTACCAATTCCGACATGCCGCTGAGCGATCAGGCACCTGTTTATCGTCAGCTACCTTGGCAGACGTTAATGTTTGCTCGCGGTGACACTTGGCAGCGAGCCCGGGTTTTTACGCAGCTCGCGTTCGCTCATGGAATCGATGCGGTCGTGTTGGCATTGCCGAGCGCATCGGGAGCCACCGAAAATGCTTCTCTTCGGTTATGGTGCATCGCAGTTCCGATCGCCGGCAAGTTTTTTCTGTTTGAACCACAATGGGGTTTGCCTATTCCAAGCCAAGTCGACGATGGGATTGCAACGTTGAAGGAAGCCAAGGAGAACCCTGCGGTTTTGCAGCGGGCAAAGCTTTTCGGCTTTTTTGAATATCCGGTCGAACCAAAAGATCTCAGCGGACTGATCGCCCTTATTGACGTCGAACCATTTGCACTTGGGCGCACAATGCACACGCTCGAGCGAACGTTGACAGGCGAAAATCGATTGCGAGTAAGCATCGACGCCGACGCTTTTGAAAAGAGAATCAATTCCATCGATGAGAAGCTGCCGGTTCGGTTGTGGAATGTCCCGTGGTTGGCGCAAGTGTACAACCAATCCTCGCGAGAACGGATGAATGATAAATCTCCTTTCTCGATGAACTACATGGGGACTTACGGAGCGTTCATTACGGATACACCGATCAGTCGCGCTCGCGGCCTGCATTTGAACGGCAAGTTTGACAGCAGTATCGAAGCGGCGGGCGCTCTGCGTTCCTATATGGATGTTCGCGTCGATGAGCAAACACTTAAGGACTTGGAGGTGGATCGCGAAACGCAGGCGAAGATCGGAATTGTTAGGAAACCAAACGAGACCTTGGAGAATTTCCAATTTCAGATTCAACAAGCACAGGTCTTTTTACGGCGTTCTAAATTTGATGTGGCGGTTTTCCTCGCCATGCTTAATCTCGATATGGACAAACCGGATACAACGATCGATTGGCTGACCAAGCGGTTGATTGCATTACCCGGCACCGAGATTTGGCGTCCCCATGCACATTACTTGCTGGGCCGAGCATATGAACAGCAAAGCAACACCGCTGCCGCGATTGAAGAATACAAATTTGAAAACTCGCCCCAAGCCGCCGGAAATAGAATGCGTATTCGCAAGCTCAATGCAAGCACCGGGAAAACCTCGCAGTAAAATAGGCGCAGGATTCGCAGTAGCCGCGAAATGTGATAGCCTAGTGCCTCGTCCAAATCTAACTTTAGGATTAGCCGAATGGCGATAGCCACGGTTCTTGCGACAACAACCGGGGCTAGCGCCCAACGGCTAATTTTTTGAACCCTAATTCTTTGCTGGTACAAGGCCAAGTGAGCCAGGGAATCGCGCATTTAATCCCCCATCTTCTTCAGTCACGAGAAAACCAAATATGAAATGGCAATTAACATTTGCTTGGGCAGCCTTCCTATTCGTTGCGAACCTAGCGAACCCGTTGCGATCACAAGAGAAAGCGTCCGATGCCAAAAGCACTCTCGCAATTCCAAGCAAAGACGACGGTTTGGCTGGCGCAGGACCGATTCGCCGATACGATTGGTTTCAAAAACTGTGGGTTGAACGGCGAACGAAATGGGAGAAAGAAGCGAACGAGAAGAAGGGGGCATTGGTTTTCCTCGGCGATTCGATCACGCAAGGCTGGGGTGAAGAGATGAGCGGCGTGTTTGGCAAAACACTTGTCGCGAATCGAGGCATCTCGGGAGATACGACACGAGGCATGCTCTTGCGACTGAACAAAGACGTGTTGGAACTAAATCCTTCCGGAATTGTCCTGTTGATGGGAACCAACGATTTGGAGGAAAATGCCGAACCCGCCACGATTGCCGACAACGTTCAACTGCTTGTCCAGCAACTCAAGAAGCACAATTCGGAGATGCCAATCGTCATGTGCCTTGTGTTCCCTTCGTCGGAGACCAAGAGTCGACCGGCGGATAAGATCAAAGAAATCAATCGCTTGTTCGAAGCCAAATTCAAAGGGGATACGCAAGTTACGGTTATCGACACGTGGGCTCTCTTTGCGGATGAGAATGGGAACGCCAAGGCGGAAGAGTTTCCTGATTTGTTGCATCCCAACCAACTTGGTTACGCGAAATGGGAGAATGCACTGCGACCAGTTCTTGAAGTATTGGGAATGGTGCAACCTCCGTCCGAGCCATCGACTTTAGAGGCTGGATTCGAACCTCTGTTCAACGGCAAAGACTTGACCGGGTGGTGTTTTCACGCGACCTCCGAAAACGAACGGCTCGCCATCGAGAAACGGCTCAAGAATGATCCGAAAGCGATAACACCACCAATCATCGACAAACAAAAGGAATTTACCCAACTTCGAGCCAGCGATGATGGGCGATATGTCGCCATCCACAACCGGCTGGTTGTGACAACGCCAGCCGAGGGACGTCGCATACAACAGCTTTGGACAACGCAAGAATTCAAGTCTGACTTTGTGCTTAAGCTTGAATTTCGTGCGACACCTAATGCGGACAGCGGGATCTTTTTGAAGGGCAAGCAGTTGCAATGCCGCGATTACCTACTCGCAGGTCCGTACAAGGAATTGAAGAACTACAAGCCGCAGCAATGGAATGAGGTTGAGATCACCGTCAAGGGAAATGTCGCTCGATGCCTATGCAACGGCGAAGTGCTGGAAGAGGCGTTCCCGATTCCAGCCACAGGTCCCATTGGCTTAGAGGGTGATCGTGGTCAAATGGAGTACCGCAATCTTCGGATCAAGCTGTCGGAATAAGGGTTGGGCTATTGAGCAAACAACTGTTGTTTTAAGAACGTGTATGCGATGGCTTGCATGAACGCGGATTGGCGGTTGTTGGCTGCACCGCCGTGCCCACCCTCGATGTTCTCGTAGTAGAGTACCGAGTGTCCTTGTTCCTCCATCTTGGCCATCATCTTGCGGGCGTGGCCAGGGTGGACACGATCGTCGCGAGTGGAAGTGGTGAAGAGGACGTTGGCATACTTCTTGTCTGCTTGCACGTTATGGTACGGTGAGTACGTTCGGATAAAGGACCATTGGCTCGGATCGTCCGGATTGCCGTATTCCGCCATCCAGGAAGCACCTGCGAGAAGTTTGTTGTAACGCTGCATATCGAGCAACGGGACTTGGCAAACAGCCGCTTGAAAAAGCCCTGGGTAAAGTGTGACCATGTTGCCAACCAAGAGTCCGCCGTTAGAACCTCCTTGGATACCAAGCTTTTCGGAACGCGTCACTTTTCGTTTGCAAAGATCCTGTGCGACGGCAGCAAAGTCTTCGTAGGCTCTTAATCGCTTCTCTTTCAGTGCTGCTTGATGCCAGCGTGGACCGTATTCACCCCCTCCTCGGATGTTGGCGACCACATAGACACCACCTTGGCTGATCCATGCACGTCCGACGGCAGGGCTATAGCCTGGTTGAAGCGAGATTTCAAAGCCGCCATAACCGTAGAGGAGTGTTGGATGGCTTGCATCCAGTTTGATGTCTTGTGCGGCAACCATAAAGTACGGGACGTTCGTGCCATCTTTGCTTGTCGCAAAGTGTTGCGAAATGCTTAGTCCTTTGGCATCAAAAAACGCAGGTAGCTTCTTGAGCGGTACGGGTTCCGTTCCGATGGAACCCATGGCCAAAGTCGTTGGATTCAAGTAATCGGTTGTCGTCATGAAGTAGTCGTTTGACTCATCGTTATCGACGGGTGTTAGATTGACGGTACCAAAGCTGGGTGCACCTTTAAGAAGTTCTCTTTGCCATCCCTTGGTTGTTGGCGTCAAGACATAGATGCGGTTCTTGACATCCTCCAAGACATTGATGTAGGCATAGTCTTTCGTAAAACCGAAGCTCGAAAGCGCAGTGGTCTCGCTCGGTTCGAAAACCATTTCGAGATTGCGATCCCCTTTCAAATACGGTTCCAGCTTGGTCATCAGCAGAGCGCCAGCCGGATAGGTCTTACCGCCAACGGTCCATGCCTCGCGGAGTTCCAAGGCTAGGTAGTCGTGAAACACCGACTTGTTTGCGCTATTGGGCGCATCGATTTTGATGAGTTTCGATTGGGAGTCGAGAACATACAATTCGTTGTTGTAGAAAGCTAAGGTTCGGCTGACAAAATTGCGTTCGAAGCCAGGTGAATCATCGTGAAAAGCGCCGATGGACATGTCACTCGACTTTCCTTCGTAGACGATTTCCGCAGATTCCAGCGGAGTACCGCGTCGCCATTTTTTCGCGATACGGGGATAGCCCGACTCGGTCATCGATCCACTGCCAAAGTCAGTCATGATGAAGACGTTGTCTTTGTCGATCCAGCTCATGCTCCCTTTCGCTTCCGGGCGAGAAAAGCCGTCTTTCACAAACTCACGCTTTTCCATGTCGAATTCGCGATCGACATCCGCATCGGCACCGCCGCGCGAAAGCGTGATCAAGGCGCGTTTGTAATCCGGTCGCAGCAGGCTGGCTCCCTTCCATACCCAGTTTTCATTTTCGGCTTTGCCTAATGCGTCCAGGTCGAGCAGGATGTCCCATTTTGGGTCGGGGGTTTTGTACTGCTCGAGAGTGGTACGTCGCCAAATGCCGCGTTCGTTCTTCTTATCGCGCCAAAAATTGTAGTAGAATTCCCCTTGTTTGCTGACGAATGGGATTCGAGCATCGGAGTCGAGGATCGCTAGTAGATCTTCGCGAAGTGCGTTGAAGCTCGGGTCGGCCTCCATGCGGGCTTGCGACTTGGCATTGCGAGCTTTCACCCATTCGATCGCTTTGTCCCCCGTCACGTCTTCGAGCCATTGAAACGTGTCGGCATCGGATTGGACGGACGTCGCAGTCGTTTTGGTTTCTTGGGCCATGGATGATTCGAGAGTATTTAAGAATCCGAGTGAAAGAAGGGAAAGAATGCAAAACGATCTTAGTCTATGCCGCACGGTAAGCTCCTTGATAGTATTCGCCGAATAAAAAGTTTATCTTAGAACGGATCTGATTTTGAGAGTAAGCGTATCTTAGTATGGTACGTCCAATCGAGGAATCGACGACTTCGCAATCGGTTAGCGATTTTGCTGGGTGGTAGCAAGATTCAAGCAGAGGGACTAACATTGAGAGGTATGACTGATCCAACTTTACCTCTGCAAGAGTCTCTCTCCGCGCGAGATCAATTCCTGCGGAAACAGACTTTAGATTCTACGCCTGCGGAAAGGCTGGCAGCGATGCAGAAAATTTTGGATTCGGCTCGCTACTTACTCCAACAGAATCCTCAGGGGCGATTGCACTTTTTGCAACGCAATTACCGGGCTCGTTCGATTCGGAACACCAGCCCCCACCAAAGCCATGACGCCTGATTTCCGTGTTTTCCAAGTTCTTCAGAGCCACCGCATTCATTTAGAAATTTAGAAAAATTCGACGCGGCGCCCGATTGCGATATACTGTTGACAGTTCTGGGTCAAAATAGCCAACTCGAGGGAATCATCCGTGGGCGATAAGATCACGTTGCGCAGTCTGTTTTTTGTAACAGCTCTATCCGCCATTATTCTCATGGTGATCCGAATGGCACTGGAAACGCAAGGAGATAATGCGGTTGCGGCGATCGCGGTGGTCGTGCTTGTGCCAGTCGTGACGTTCGGCTTTTTTGCGATTGCTTTCTTGATGTTGTTGCCGTTCGGAGTCATCGCGGCAATGTCCCGAGAATCAGCCATGCCTGGCACCAGCCCGTTTGCGGACGATCGGCTCCCGGAAAAACAAATTCATGCCAGCGACCCGGATCGAGCCAACTAACGAGGGACAAAAGCATGGTGGATCGCTTTGTGCACGAGTCGAACTCTCCGATGATTGAGATGCTTCGCGTGCATCGTTTCTTTGGCAAGACACGGGCTGTGAACGACATTTCGTTTGAAGTCTATCGCGGGCAAGTATTCGGCTTCATCGGCCCGAACGGTGCTGGCAAAACGACCAGCATGCGAATCCTTTCCACTCTTGAGCTGCCAAGTTATGGTGACGCAGTGGTCGACGGGTTTTCGGTGATCAATGACCCCGACTTGGTACGACGCAGGCTTGGTTTTATGCCCGACGGGTTCTCGATGTATCCGAACATGAACTGTGTTGAGTACTTGGATTTTTTTGCGCGTGCCTATGGCTTGATAGGAAAAGATCGAATTGCGGCCCTGCGTCGCACACTCAGCTTTACTGGCCTGGACAAGATTGCATCCAAACCGATCACGGGCCTATCCAAGGGGATGCGGCAGCGACTGTGTCTGGGGCGAGCCATGATCCATTCGCCGGCGGTACTCATTCTGGATGAGCCCGCAAACGGATTGGATCCCAGGGCGCGAATTGAACTTCGGCAGATGATTCAGCAACTGGCAGTCGATGGGACGACCATTCTCGTGTCCTCCCACATTTTGACTGAGCTAGCCGAGATGTGCGACCAAGTCGGCATTGTTGAGCGTGGACGCTTGCTGGCAACTGGGAGTGTGGCGGACATCCAACGCACAATGCAAGGTGCGTTGCGGGTCCAGCTCACCGCGATGGATCGAGGGGAACAACTGCAGGAATGGTTAAGCCAACGTCAGGGCGTCTCCCATATTCAACGATCTGGCAATACGATGTCCTTTGAATTGCAAGGAGGGAATTTGGAACAGGCCGACTTGCTCAAAGGGATTGTGAACGCAGACTTCTCGATTATGGAGTTTGCGGCCCACCGTGAGACGCTGGAAGATGTTTTTATGAAGATAACCACGGGGGCAGTGCAATGACATCCGCCTCATCCGCCTTGGACAGCAGGCCCATTCTGGCCCCCGATCAGCTCGAACACGCCGCTGCCATTGAGCAATTGGTTGAGGGGGAAACCGCATGGGATCGGCGTCTTATTTCGCTGAGTAATTGGATCAATCCCATTCTTGTCAAAGAGACTCGTCAAGCGTTGAAGAGCAAGCAGTTTTCGATGACACTGTTGCTTTTAACCATTGTCGTTCTGGCCTGGTCGATGATGGCGATCATTGGGATGATTCCGAGCATTTACTATGCGTCGAATGGTACGGGGCTATTGATTGGGTACTCGATCATTTTGATTTTCCCATCGCTGATTATCATTCCTCAAGCAGCGTTCCGGTCGATGGCATCCGAGCTTGACGATGGCACCTTTGAAACGCTTTCTTTATCGACGCTTACGCCGCGACATATTTTGATCGGCAAGTTAAGCGTGGCTGCGTTGCAGTTGCTGATTTATTTCTCGGTGCTAGCGCCGTGTATCGCTTTGACCTATTTGTTGCGTGGCTTAACGCTCGATGTCATCGCAATGACTTTGATCTTGCTCGCGAGTTGCAGCCTGGCGGTGTCTGCGATTGCCATTTCGGTCGCAGCGTTCGCCCGAAATCGAGTACAGCAGGTGTTCTTTTCGATCGTGTTGCTGGGAGGGCAAGTCTTTGCGGCTTTTGCGGTCGGTTCAACCCTCCTTGGAATCGTCAGCTATGGATCGATTCCCTCGGAGAGTTGGATTGTGCTTGGCGTTTTTTTGCTTGTCGTCATTTTGTATTCGTGGCTTTTGCTGCGGAGCGCCGGGTGTGCCATTGGCGTCGCGAGCGAAAACCGATCCACTCCGATCCGGGTACCCCTGCTGCTGATCGGCTTGCTCATGGCCATGCTGACAGGTTTTTTCTCCATTTGTTATGGAGACCGTACCGCCATGCAAGACTTGCTTGCCGTCTCGGTGAATTTCCTTTTTGCACATTGGGCGATTGCGGGCTGCATCATGATGGGAGAGCAAGGCGTAATCCCAGTTCGAGCACGGCGATCGTTGCCAAGTTCATTATGGGGGCGGCTTTTTTTGACCTGGTTGAATCCGGGCGCTGGTCCGGGTTATCTATTCGTGTTGCTTAGCTTCATGGGCTCTGCGTTCACACTGGTGTTGGCTGCTTGGTTTTTGTTGCCGGCGACAAAAAGCAACATCACGATCCAGCTTGTACTCTACGTCGCGGTCCTGTCAGCCTATCTTGCGTTGTACATGGGGACCGTTCGACTGATTTGCATGGTGTTCTTGAGAAGGGTCATGGCGGGCAGATTGGTGGCGTCGTTTACGATCACATGCGTACTGTTGATACTTTCGGTCGTTGCGACCTTGTCCTTGAGCTTGGCCTCCAATCGATATCAACGATTGGCATTCGATTGGTATTGCTTTCCAAATCTGTTTTGGACTTTGGGCGAGTTGTATCCGTCGAATCAAAATCGCTGGATATTGCCTGAGTGCTTTTTTGCTGTCGTCTGCTTGGCAATAAGTTCTGCAGTCATAGGTTTGATCAACGTTGCTTTAACGGCTAAAGACGTTGTGGTGCTAAGAATTGAAACACCTGAGCGAGTGGTGCGGGAACGAAGCAAGATACGAAGCAAGAAAGAGGAAGAAGATGAGCTTGAGGGGTTGGCTGCCGAGTGAATGCAGTGGGATGGGCTTCTAGCCTGTCGTTGTTGAATTGATAGGCTAGAAGCCTATCTCACTATTGACGTCACAGGCTGGAAGCCTATGCCACTCTTTAAGAGACGGCAAGTACGATTTTCCCTGACAGTTGGCTTTGTTTGTGGATCGTGCTGGCTTCTTGAAGTCGATGAGCATTGGCCGTTTCGCTTAACGGCAATATTCGGTCGATCTGCGCCCTGAGTTGTGCGGTCGTCAACCAATGATTGATGTCTGCGGCTGCGACAAGTTGTTGTTCTGCCGATGCCTTGAACATGGCGAATCCGTGGAGCGAACAGCCTTTGACATAAAAGGGTCCAACGGGAAACGGTGGTCTAGCATCTCGGCCTGCCATCAAAACCATTCTCGCGTTTTCGCTCATCGCTCCCACGGCAAGGTCAAAATCCGGCTCGCGCAACGTTTCCCAGAAGACTTGAACGCCTTGCGGTGCAACTTGCCGAATCCCATCCGCAAGGTTGGTTGTGTTGTAATTGAAAGCAAAGTCAGCTCCAAGTTCGATGCATCGATCGACTTTGGCCTGAGTTCCGGCGGTTGTGATCACGGTGGCCCCGACCGCTTTGGCCATTTGGACGACCATCGAGCCCACACCACCTGTGCCACCTCGCACAAACACGATCTCTCCGGATTGCAGGTTAGCACGCTTGAAGAGCCCCAAGTGAGCGGTGATACCCACCAACGCAACTGCCGCTAATTCCGTATCCTCCACGGAGTCCGGCGATGGATGCAACCATTTCGCCTCGACGACTGCAAATTCTGAGAACGTTCCCTGACGCCCCATCAGTCCTTGATTGCTGGCCCAGACTCGCTGTCCGGCCGACAAATGCTTCACATGTGCTCCAACTTCCATGATTTCACCTGCCAAATCGCAACCTGGGATGTACGGGTTGGGGAGAGGCCAGTAATTGGCACCGTTGCGAATGTAAGTGTCGATTGGATTAACGGAAACCATCGACACTTTGACTTTGACCTCATCGGGACCGCATACCGGTTCTGGCAAATCGCCGAATTCAATAACGTCAGGTGAACCGGTCGTTCTAAAATAGGCAGCTTTCATAGAATAACGGCTCGCTTTTTAAAGGAGTGAATAAATCGGCTTGCACCGAATGAGTGGACAGTGCGTTATACTACCAGTAGTCCCCAACAACCAAAACCGCCCAACTTAAACGCGATGCAGCCATCCAACCCCAAACGCCAGCCAACATCATCTCGGGCACTCGCTCCGTTTGCACTGGTCACAACTTGCCTTTTGGACGCGAAAGCAAAGTCGACGAAGTCGATTGTGTGCTTGCTCATAGCGTTGTTCTCTGTTTGGTTACCTAGAACATCGTTTGGCCAAGGATTGACGGCGGGATCCATCGAAGTATCCGTTGGTGGGTTCGGTGGCAAAGCGATCCAAGGAAGTTTGTTGGCCGCCGATGCGAACAAATTGACGATTCAAACGAGCAATGGACCAAGTGAAAAATTAGCCAGCGATGTTAGTCTACTTCGTTTTTCAAACAATCTAGACACGGAAAAGCAACCTGTCGAAGTCACTTTGCTTGACGGTTCCAGGGCGTTCGGAGATAAGATCGTCGGAAATAGTAGTGGATGGAAGCTGTTGAACTCCATGGGTCAAGAAATTGCGTTCGCACCAAAATCGATGCGGGCTGCACGACTTAAGACGATCCCAAAGGAGCTCGCAGACGCTTGGCAAACGGCGGTCAAGGAGCTGGCCGAGACGGATGCCGTGATTGTTTTGAGAGCGGGCGAATCCATCGACCGGATCAATGGGATCATTGTACAAGTACAAGAATCCAACGTATCCTTCGAACTGGATGGCCAGCAGATCGAGATTCCCATAGAAAAATTGGTCGGGTTAGTGTGGTTCCAAAGAGCAACCGAGCGTATACGGCCAGCCATTGAAATCACCACCACCAATCATTCCGTTTGGATGGCTGAATCCTTTCGTGTGAAGTCGAGCGTCCTGGAATTGACTTCACCATTGGGTCAAACGGTTTCGTTGCCGCTCTCCAAGATTTCAAGCATCAATTACTCGTCAGCCAATATTCGATGGCTATCGGAGTTGGAGATTATCGAAGCAACAGCAGCGAAGAGGCTTGACTTCAAGTCGTCGATCCCAAGTCTTGAACGCTCGCTCGCTCCTCGTTTTATTGTGAATGGCAGAACTCCGACTGCGGCCTCACCTTCAGGCGACAAAGATCTATATTTCCCTAGTCCAGGACGATTTGTGTTTCGAGCGCCTGAGGGATTTACCACCTTTCAGTGTCAAGTGCAACGAACGGACGAGGGAACGCAACGAACAGATCTTTCGATCGAGGTTTGGCAAGACGATCAACGCATTTCTCAACAAGCGTTTGCGTTCGATCAGGACGCCATCGAAGTCAACGTTCCCATTCAAGCGGGAAAGAAAGTGATACTCTCGGTAGCTTGCGAGTCGAAGCTCATGATAGGAACGGAAGTCCAATGGAAACAACCAATACTAAAACGATAAGTAGTAGGCGTATGAACCGAGCCGATGTCTCATGGATATTCCTTGGAATGGTTTCGGCCTGGACTAGTTTGAATCCATCGTTACTCGCCCAGGAACGCGAAGCGCCAACGCCGAGTCCAGTGGTTCTTGCAGCCCAACAGCAGCGCATCGAGTCCATGCGCAAGGCGTCTCGTGCCACAGTCGCTGTTTACGGGACCGACGGACAGGGGGGCGGAAGCGGCGTTTGCATCTCAGCGGATGGCTACGTTCTGACGAATTTTCACGTTTCGAGCCCGTTCGGTCATCGAATGCGTTGCGGTTTGAACGACGGCAAGATGTATGAAAGTGTGGTTGCAGGCATCGACCCCACCGGCGATTTGGCGGTGCTAAAAATGGTGGGCCGCGATGATTTCCCTGTTGCCGAAATTGGCAACAGCGATGAAGTTCGCATTGGCCAATGGTGCTTTGCTGCTGGTAACCCGTTTGTGCTCGCAACCAATCTACAGCCGACCATCACGTACGGATTGATTAGCGGTGTGCGACGGTATCAATATCCGAGCGGTACCATTCTGGAATACAGCGACTGCATTCAAACCGACGCAGCCATCAACCCAGGCAATTCAGGAGGACCACTTTTCAATATGCGTGGTGAGTTGATTGGCATCAACGGGCGTTGTTCCTTTGAAAAACGGGGGCGAGTCAACGTTGGGGTCGGATACGCTATTTCCATCAAGCAGGCCATGAATTTTCTGTGGCAATTGAAATCGGGACGGGTCGTAGATCATGCAACATTAGGCTTCACCGTTGCGACGGACACCAATGGCAAAGTCACTGTTTCCAATATTTTGGAGAGCAGCGACGCCTTTCGACGCGGAATTCATTATGGCGATGAGATTCTCAAGCTGGGCGATCGCGAGATAAGCACGACCAACCAGTTAAAAAACATTCTGGGAATCTATCCGGACCAATGGCGAATTCCGATTCGATATCGCAACGACGATGGTATCGTCGATACGTTCGTCCGTTTGCAGAACTTGCATTTGCCCAGCGAACTTGAGGAAATCATTAAAGGTGAGTCGCCACAAAAAGGGCCACCACCACAACGCAAGCCCGGTAATCCCGAAATACCGCCACCCGACGAAAAAGCAGAATCACTTAAGCAAAACAAAGTCGCCAAGACGGATGCGCTGGCGGATCTTTACGTCGAAAAACGTGGCTATTCGAATTATTACTTCAATCGATTCGAACTCGATCGAATACTCAGTTTGCGATCCAACCAAGGCAATTGGACCGAAAGCTCCGAAAGTTGGAAAATCTCAGGCGAAGTGCCCCGAGAGAATTTGACAGTCGAAATCATGCTTTCCGACACGACCCTAGCATTTCGAATGGGTGACAAGTCCGAAACGGTTCACCCTCGGCAGGGTTGGCCCCAATGGATCAAGCAACGTTCCTCGATCGGCCTAGCGATGGGGATGCGTATTTGGCAAGAATGGAATCGTCGCGGCCCTCGATTGATGGGAGACGCAATTTATCTTGGGCGGAATCCTATCGTCGGACGAGAGGGCCTCTATGACGTCACTCGTGTAACGGTCAGCGATTTCGATGTGCTCGTGTATACCTCGCCTGACACCGGATTGATCGAGGTCATCGAAATCTTTTCGGACAATCAAACCGATCCCGTCGAGTTGTACTTTGATAAGTACGAGCCGATCGACGGAAGAGCTTCACCAAAATGGATACGCTTGGTGTACGGTTTGGAAACGCAGTTCCTCGTTTCCATCAATTCCATCCAAATCCAGGATGGTCAAGGAGGCAAAGACCTCTAATGAACTCTTTCCATCAAGCGATCGGTTCGGTTTTTCAAGGGTCAACATACCTGCTGCTTTTCGTTTTTGCCAGCAACTGCATACGAGCTTCCGATCAAGCACGGGACCCGAGTACCGTTATCAACAACGAAGCCGTTATTGCCACGAGCCAAGAGAAGGTCGTGAAGCTATATGGTGCAGGTGGAGTCAAAGGGCTTGAGAGTTATCAAAGTGGAATTATCATCGACAACTCCGGGCACATCTTGACCAGTTGGAGTACCGTACTGGACGTCAACAAAGTCCGCGTAGTTACGTTCGATGGGCGTCGTCTCGACGCAACAGTCGTTGGAATGGATCCGCAAAACGAACTTGCCGTTCTGAAAGTCGACGATGCAGGATTGGTAGGATTTGATTTGACGATTGCTAGCGCGGCAACAACGGGGCAACGCGTCTTTGCGATAAGCAATTTGTTTGGTATCGCTGCCGGCAACGAGTCCTGCAGTGCACAAAAAGGGGTCATCATGGCTACGACTCCCCTCACGACACGTCGCGGAAAAATCAAGTCGCTTTATCAAGGCCGCGTTTATGTTTTGGATGTAATGACGAACAATCCAGGTGCATCGGGAGGTGCGTTGGTCGATTTGAAAGGACATCTTGTCGGCATGATCGGCAAAGAAATTCGGGATGAGCAAGCGGGCATTTGGCTCAACTATGCTCTTCCGATGGACGTGGTCAAAGCGTCGGTCGATCGCATTTTGTCCGGCACGACGTCCGTGCAAGAAAGCAGTCTCAAAGCCGTCGCACAGCCTCATCGTCCATCTGACATCGGCATCACCTTGATCCCAGATGTATTGGCCAAGACTCCGCCGTTCGTCGATCAAGTGCGAGAAGGGTCGGCAGCTCTTCGGTGCGGATTGCAGACCAACGACCTTATCCTGTTGCTAAACGATCAACGCGTTGATTCTCGAAAAAGCCTCGAGAAAATGCTTTCAACCATCAATCGGGCTGATTCTTTCTATTTGCTAGTCCAACGTGGACAGGAATTGATTCGTATCCATGTTCGACCTTAGACCCTTGTTCGCCCATCTAATGCTGATCTTCGGTGGTTCGTTCGCTTCGGGAATCGGACCAGCGGACGACCCTCCGTTGGACGAATTGGAACAGCAAGCTTTTCAGGCTGCGGCCGATTATGCGCAAGACTGCGTTGTTCAGGTCGAGACGTTTGGCGGCCGCGAGATCGTCAATCAGCAACTGATCGCGTCCGGCCCTTCGACCGGAACGGTATTGACCTCCGATGGATGGATCGTGACAAGTATTTTTCAGTTTCGTGGACAGCCTGCGTCCATAACGGTCGTATTGCCGGACGAGCAACGCAAAGCGGCCAAGCTTGTTGCTCGCGACCATAGTCGCGAGCTCGCTCTCTTGAAAATCGATACAGACAAGCCACTGAAGGCGGCGTCCGTTAGTTCAAAATCCGAGTGGCAGGTCGGTCAATGGGTGATCGCCATGGGAAAGACATTTGATTTCAAAGTCGCAAGTCGCAGCTTAGGCATTTTGAGTGCACAAGGTCGTATTTTCAACAAAGCCATTCAAACCGATGCCAAAATATCACCTCAGAATTACGGCGGCCCTTTGATCGATTTACGCGGGAATGTCATGGGTATTTTGGCGCCCATCAATCCAGGTATCGCCACGGAAGGAGAGGTGGAGCAGTGGTACGATTCGGGCGTTGGATTTGCGATACCTTTGGCTGATATTTTGGAACGACTCCCCAGATTGCAGCGTGGCGAAGATATTTATCAAGGTCGGGCTGGATTTCGAACTCAGAGCTCGGACGAGTTCGCGCCGGAGATCGTGCTCAGTGGAGTCACGCCAGGTTCGCCAGCCGCCAAAGCAGGCATGAAAGCAGGCGATCGGATTGTGGGTGCGGGAAAGAGTCGTGAAAGCGTCCGGCCTGTTGCAATGCACTCGGAACTCAAGCACATCATGGGAACCGTGGACGCAGAACAAAGTATGGTTTTCGAAATCGAACGCGAAGGAACAAAAAGCCAATTTGAATTCGCTCTTGTGAAGGAACTGCCGATCTATCGCGAGCCCTATTTGGGAACCATTATCGATCCGACAAGCCCTTCGTCCGAGCCGCGTGTCGTCGCCGTCGTTCCGAATTCGCCGGCAGCTAAAGCAGGAATCGAAGTTGGCGAGACGATCGTAAGTTTGGAGGAATTGCCATTCGACGAAAAGAATCCGTTGGGTAGTCGGTTGGCGTTTCTGGACTACCGGGAACCCGTCCGATTTCAGCTTCGCAAAGGCACCGAAGCAGTTCGAACGGTATCGGTCGCGTTGGAGACACAACCTGACAAGGACTTTGAATGGACCTCGCTAAAAGTGGACTCACCTCAGAATCCAGCAGAAGTGCAGGGAGCCAGAGGAACGATTCAGTTGCCCCTTGGAGATGTCAAGAACAAAGCCTTCGCTATTGTCCCATCGAGTTATGTGAATGAAATACCCCACGGCTTGTTAATCGTGTTTGCAGAGGCAGGTGTACAAGACCAAAAGATCTGGACAGACGCCTGGGAAGTTTTCGCGCGTGAGAATCGTTGGATTGTTGTCGTGGCTCAATCTTCGGACGAAAAGGCGTGGTCGTTTGAAGAAGTGGAAATTGCGACTCGACTGCGCTCTTATATGTCAACAACGTACAAGATCGATCGACGGCGGATTTGTGTCGGAGGCATTTCCTCCGGGATGTTACCCGCGTATATTTCGGCCACGCAAGGGACCGAAGTCTATCGAGGCGTTTGGCTTTGCAATCTCAAGATTTCACCGCGCGTGCGCGTTCCGCCTGCAGAGCCGCTCAAGGCATTGCATTTCTTTCTCAATGGTACCGATCCTTCTCTCAACCCGTTTGCTGAATTGGCACAGAAGAGTGGCCATACCGTTGCTCTTCACGCGGAGGAAATGTCGGCTGTCAAGATGATCGATTCGCAAGTGCTCGGCAAGCTGCAGCGTTGGATGCGGCTCTTGGAGGCCTATTGATGCCTCAGGACAAGCCCAATGCTCCGCAAAACCGAAAGCCCCACTCGAACGCTAGAAAGGACAAGAGCAAAGCTGGCGCGCCAAGCGACTTGGCTCATGTCCGTTGGATTGCATTGTCCTTGTCGATCGCCTTGATTGCAATTTCTTTGGCCTTGAGGTTACAACCCTCGTTGATACCCAAGGGCTCCGCTTTAGCCTCGGATATGTTCGGCAAAGTTGGAATTGTTTTGATGTGCGTTTGGCTGGCTTGGCCTGCTTTGGAAGCATTGTGGCGAGCGCCGAGCGGAATCGCGTTGGTGATGGCTGCTTTGGTCGTCTTAGTGCTCTTCATTTATAGGCCAAGGACCATTTATGTAACGGGTCCGTTCATAGCCATCGCAGCGGGACTCGCAATACTCCTGGGTTGGGTCAGGAATCTCAATAAGTGAAAAGACACAGCCGACAAAAGTCAAAGTAGTAGGCACATTCCATGTGCCGTCCACCTGAATCTTGGCAAAAAGACTTCACACCACCGGATTCAGTTCATAGGTACGAGAGGAATTGTTGCCAGACAAATGATTCGACTGAGCGATGCTGTAGAGCTTCTGCCCGCAGGCGGTGGGGTAGTTGCCCGTGATGCACGCTTGACACAGGTGCGACGCGGGCAGATCGATGGCTTTCGCAATGGATTCAATAGGAAGATACCTCAGTGAATCGCAACCGAGAAGTTCGGCCATGCGATCTTGGCCTTCGTCGGTCAAGATGCCATTTTCCAAGAATTTAGGGGCAAACAATTCGTCGATGGTTGACATGTCGATCCCGTAAAAACAGGGTGCGACGATTGGCGGACATGCAACGCGGACGTGTATTTCTTTGGCGCCACCCATATCTCGAATTCGGCTCAGCAAGACTTTCATGGTCGTTGAGCGAACGATCGAGTCCTCCACCAGAATCACACGTTTGCCCTCGAGGACTTCTCGCAAGGGCGTGTACTTCATCGAGGCTTTTGCCTTGCGAGCACGTCCACCCTCGATAAACGTCCGACCGCTATAACGATTTCGAATCAAACCTTCGCGACTTGGGATGCGCAAGCGGTGTGCCATCGCATCCGCCGCTGCTTTGCTGGTGTCAGGGACGGGGACGATAATGGTATCGTTGTCGAGAGGGATTGTGTTCCTAGCAAGTTCGATGCGTGCAAGCTCTTCTCCCAATCTTGTTCGCGAGAGATATACGCTTCGGTCGTCCAGCGTGCTGGCAACGTTCGCGAAATAGACCCATTCAAAGAAGCAGTGAGCTGGTGGTTTGACATCGCAGAATTGCTCAATACGCATTCCATCTGGCGTAACGAGCACCGCACTCCCAGGTGGGACGGATTTGATCTGTTCACGATCGAAGCCCAGATTGAGCAGAGCGACGCTCTCGCTGGCCGCCGCGAACAATGCTCCATCCATAGCATAGCAGAGCGGTTTGATACCGAGTGGGTCACGGGCCAACAAGAGTTCGCCGCGTGCATTGAGCAGCGCCAACGAATAGGCTCCGTCAAAATTCTTGGCTGCGGCGGCAAAGACATCGATCAAGTTGCGGCTGGCCGGGCCGGAAGTGAGCTCTCGGCCTATTTCGTGCATGATGATTTCGGTGTCGGTGTCCCGCGCAAGGTGATGCTCACCTTCGCGAGTCAGTTTTTCCTTCAGTTCTTTGTAGTTGGCAAGCTGGCCGTTGAAGCAGAAACTGAACCACTTGTTCTTGTGAATGTGCTGGCGTTCAAATGGCTGAGCATAGCTGCGATCATCTTGCCCACAAGTCGCATAGCGAACGTGGCCGATCGCAGCGCGACCGGCGTACTGTTCCATGATGGCTTCGCTTTTACCGCGATGGGACAAACGGAATACTTCGCTGACTGTACCGATATCCTTTATCGTATCGAGCAACAACGAACGATTCGGATTGAAGCTGGTCATACCGGCTGCAAGCTGTCCGCGGTTTTGAATGTCCTGAAGCATGCGAGGAAGCAACGAGGAGATTGCCTCTCTCCCACCCTCAAGGCATAGAGAACTTTCGTCGCCAGTTGGCAGGTGATAGATTGCGGCAACACCGCACTCGTGGTTCAGTTCGGCCATAGGTCCAAATCAATCTTCGGATGCGTTTAGTTCGGGGCGAGTATCCACCAGGACTCGTATTGCATAGTATCCGAACTCACCCCTCCCCGAAACCGCTATTCGGAAACGTTAAGTTTAACTTGAACTATTCCAGCTTTTTTGTGTCGGAGAAACCGAATCGATCCAGCCATGCGTAGTCTACTTCGGATTCCTCTGTTCGACCTAAATCATCCAAAATACACGCGCGATGAAATCGCAGTACCGCGATCTTTTTTGCTAGCGTATCGACTGCGTTTCGATTGGACAGGGGAAATCGTTTTCGTATCATGGCTAGCGGATCCTCGATTTTTTCAACCCCTACTTTTGAATCGACGGATTCCGGCGCGACGGGAGGATTTTCAACGGAAGGCGACTGCGTTGTGGCGTCGGGTTCGAACAGTTGGCAAAAATCCTTGCCATCCTTTGGGTTGGAGAATTCTTTTTTGAGCAACTCGTAACTTTGAGAAATACTTTCGTTCACAAACTTGATCGCGACTTCGTTTCGGTTTAAGCCGTGCAAGACCCACGCTTTGGTGTCTAAGAATTCAGGAACATTTGGATCGGCTGCAACGGCAGCATTGATTTCTTTCAACGCAACGTCGAGTTCCTTCATTTGCAAGGAGCGGAAATAGGCCAACTCATTGTTGGCGACCGAGGACCGCTTCTCCAATGGTGGAAAACATGTTTGTAAGATGTCAACAGCCAAATCCGTACGTTTATTCGTCCTAAAAAGCTCGGCAACAATCCTAGCAGCATATGTTTGACGATCCTCGTCCAGCGTAGGAATGGCGGCAATTGCTTCGTCAAACAGTGCCGAAACAGCGAGGGCGTCGGCCTTTTCTTTGCCAAAAACCAACTTAAACCGCAAAATCCAAAACTCAGGGTCACCGGCGATTTCGTTCGATGCACTTAAGGCTTTTGCGAGTGTTTCTTCCGCTTGATCCGGCTGTTCGTTTTCGTACTCGTTGGCCGCTTGGGCCAGCATCCAGCGAGCATAGGAGGCTGGTCCAAAGAATCCGGTGCATAACGGCCCAAACGCAACAACACAGGTTGCAAGGACAACAAACCAAGTTAAGTAATTTCGCATGGTACGGCTGATAGCTTCGGAATCGTCTTGAACGAACGTCGATTGGGTCAGTGAGAAACGGGAAACCTTTCGCAACCCGCTCTTGCCTGCTACGATCTCAGACAGAATACTACTACGCAACCAACCAACATTGGGATTGATCCGATGCCACTATTCGAGATCGAAACAGATTCTCACATATTTATTACTTGGGCGAAAGACGAGCCAGCGGCTCGCGAGGTACTTCGCGAGGCATATCCAACGGACCGAATCGCGCGAATCACGAAGCGCCCTCGTGATTCCTGGGTCATTTCCAAAGCGGCCTTGGGTGCGACTGGGCGAAGCCTCGATATTTGTTCGATTGCTCGAGAATGTCTAGCGAAGTCTTCGGGTGACAAATTACAAGCCATACGGCTTTACATGTCTGAGACTGGCTCGGACCTTGAAAAATCCCGTCGTATCATCGAATCCAACATGGTAATGGGTTGGTAGTATGACAATTTCCACCAGTTCACGTACGCGAAGTCACGATGCTTTCAGTAAAGCCAAGCGACTGATTCCGGGTGGTGTTAACTCACCCGCCCGCGCTTTTCATGCGGTGGGGGGGGAGCCGATTTTCATGGCCCGCGGCGCCGGCCAATTTCTCTACGACATAGATGACAATCGGTATCTCGATTACATCGGCTCTTGGGGGCCCATGATATTGGGCCACGCACAGCCGCAAGTCATCGAAGCGATCCAGCAAGCTGCCGCCCGAGGAACCTCGTTCGGTGCGCCAACCGAAAATGAGTCAAGACTTGCAGAACTCATCATGCAGGCAGTCCCAAGCATTGAGCGAGTGCGATTGGTGAACAGCGGCACCGAAGCCACGATGAGCGCAATCCGTGTTGCTCGCGGCGCGACAGGTCGCGAAAAGGTCATTAAATTCTCAGGCTGTTACCACGGCCACGTTGACTCGTTGCTGGTATCAGCCGGTTCCGCCGCAGCGACCCTCGGAGTACCTGACTCGCCCGGTGTTACGATCGGTACGTCCAAGGACACGATCGTATTGAACTATAACGACCCATGTGCCGTCAGCGAAGCCTTTCGATTGCACCCCACGGAAATTGCAGCCGTTATTCTCGAACCGATTGTAGGGAACATGGGAACCGTTTTGCCCACCAACGAGTTTCTTAGATCGCTCCGCAATGAGACTAGCAAGCACGGTTCGGTTCTCATCTTTGATGAAGTGATGACAGGCTTTCGTGTTGCTTACGGTGGTGCTCAGAGCCTGTTCGGAATCGAACCGGACTTAACGACGTTAGGCAAGATTGTTGGCGGTGGCTTGCCATTGGCTGCATACGGCGGCAAAGCGGACATTATGGACAATGTCATGCCAGCCGGAAAAGTTTATCAGGCAGGCACGCTCGCTGGAAACCCGTTGGCGACCGCAGCCGGTGCGGCCACACTCGAGATTTTGCGAGATGATCCGCCTTATGAATACCTGGAATCTCAAGCTTCGAGACTCTCTAGCGGGCTTCTCAATGCGGCCATTTCAGTCGGTTTTTCAGCGCAGATGCAACGCATGGGGAGCATGATGACTCTTTTCTTCAATGACGCACCGGTAACCGATTGGCCGACCGCCAATCGCTCGAATCGGCAGCGATTTGCCAGTTACTTTTGGGGATTGATCGAACATGGGGTGTACATGCCATGCAGTCAATTTGAGGCGTTATTCTTCTCACGGACCCACCGCCCCGAGGACATTGATTTTACGATTGAGGCCGCCGAAAAAGTCTTGTTGCAAATGGCTGAATCGGGAAAAACCTGACGGTCTGCCGCTCGTCTTAGAGGAAGCTGCGAAGTTAATTTCAAGGTCGCTCTGCGTTGATCCGATTCACAGGTATAATCGAGATGACTCGTCATCTTGTGACGCGTGCTAATGGCTGGTGGTGAACTCAAGGCATCGAGGTGATAGTATGGCAATGGAAAATTATACGCGGTACCAACAATCTATAATCCGCAATCACTACAAGAATCAAGACAACGTGTCGCTCCAACGAGCCCAGGAATTGCTGACAGATCTCTATTTGACCGAAGGAAAAAAGAAGGAAAAGGTTTGGGATAGCCTTTTTAATCATCTTGAAAAAATCGGGTTACCTGCTGATCAGATTGCCCATCTAAAAGAAGCGAAGAATCCGGAACTTGTGGCTAAGATCATTGAGAAGAAACTGTAAGCACATCCGTAACTGTTTTTCATACCCACGCGCCGTTGGGCGATAGCCCCGGTTTTCCAATTGTTCGACATTCGTCGAGAACCGGGGCTATCGCCCAATGGAACCGTGCAAGCTGTCCGGTGAGGAATCGAAGAATCACCGGGTTTCAAAAGTGAGTGCCATTTGGCTCGCGCCTCTCCGCTCGCTTTTCACAAAGCCAATAGTTCGGCGACTTTGGATTCGATCTTTGGCCCGCGGACGTGAATTCCCGCCACATTCCCATCCTTGCCAATGATTGCGATAAATGGAATGGCGGAGATTCCTATCGCTTTTGCAATGGCAGTTTGGAAACCCCTTTCGTCGGGCTTATCTGAATTCGAAACGTAGGTTTTCCAAAGAGGCTTTCGCGATTTCAGAAACACGTCTAAATCCTCGCGGTTTTCATCTAAGTTGATGCTGATGACTTCAAAGCCATCTTTGTTTTTGGCGGAAAACACTTTTTCGATGTTTGGAATCTCTTGAATGCATGGACCGCACCAAGTAGCCCAAAAATCCACCAAGACAACTTTGCCCTTATAGCTTTCCATATCGATCGGTTTGCCTTCTGTGTCGACGAGCGCGCTCAGGTCTAGTGGTTTGTTGATAATTCCCAGGCGTTTTTGAAACTGCTCACAGTTAAGTGCCAATTCCGCCCGCGCTTCAACATTTTTGAGGTTCTCGATTTGTGTTTGGGCAACGTCAATCAATTCTTTGGCGATTAATGGCTGATCTGAATACTCAAGCTGAATCGCTGCCTGGACAAGGAAGAACGAAGTCCATGGCGATGGAATCCTGTTCATCAACGCATTGATCGCAACTTTTGCTTGGGCGGGATCGATGGGTGCCGAGGGGTCTGGTTGGATCAGGCCAATGATATCCTTCATCTCTGTCGTGCGTTGCGCGTGAAGCTGCCATGCATTCAGAGCGAGTTGGGGTTCTTCATGATTGCGGAAAGCCTCCTCAACCTTTTTCGCCAACTGCAGTGCAAGGTCTTTTTCGTCGTGTCGGTCCAGGTTTTCGATCACTTGAGCGACAGCGGTCAGGATGGAGGGATTGAGCTGTGTGCTACTGGTTAGAACAATTTCGGCATTCCTGAATACGTCGTCAGCCTTCGCCGTGCCATTTTCGTAATCCCTGTTCGATAAGTTGAGCGAAATCGCCTTGGCTTTTTGCGAGATACGCGGGTCGGTATTTCCTGATTCCTGTTCGGCCAGGACCCGCAAATCATCGGACGCAGCCACGTCTCCGAAGCTTGCCATGGTCTCAAGAGACTCCAACTTGCCAAGGGTCGCAGCGACTTTTTCGTCCTCTGTGACCGCCAATTTAGCCAACAGTTCTGCGGCTTGCACCTTCATGCGTGAAAGTTCCATTCCACGGTCCAACAACACATCGATGGGCACCATCTTGCGACGGCCATCGGCAATTAGTTCTCGCATCGCACGCGTGCTTTCCTCCAGAAACTGAACCAAGGATGCGGAATCCTTCAGTTCCCCAAGCTTGAGTTTCATATACTGCTTGGCAGCAATCTGGGGATCCAGTTTGCCAGGCTCATACGTAGGAACCTCCGGCGCGATAGAAATTCCTGAAGGACCAACTTGATCCGCAAGAGGAATTCCTTCGGCAGGCTTTTGTTCCTTTGCCGGTGTCGATGCCTTCGTTTTGTCGGATGGAAGATAACCACTTGTTTCGGCGGAAATTTCTTTCGGTTCAGCCGGACCGCAGCCTGTAAGGGCTTGGGTTGCAGCCAGTGCTAGCAAAAGCAATATTCGCGCGTCTACGTCAGCATTTTGCGTCAGACGTCTGTTTGGTCCAAAGTTCAATGTCACGATCGGTTATCCCCAAGACTCAAAAAGTGTGAATGGAGTTACTTTGACCGATCTAGACGATAGTTGCAAGTGCGACAACTAGGAAACGGAGGGTCGCCAACGATCTTCCGACCCATCGGTTGAGCCAATTTGAATCGCATTCATCGAGGCAGTCCTGGGCGTTGAATCCCGGATCTGTTGGCCGTCGCTTCGCAGTTGTTTGAAGTGGGTAAGGCAATCGTATCCCCAAAGGAATGAGACAACGACGGCGGCAATCATTCCCACAAACGACATATTGAGAACGAGGCCATTGAGCAGCAAAATTGCAACTGCAGAGAATACAGCCACACCGGTTACCCCAAGTTTAAAGAAAAATGCGGAATTTATTCTTCGGTTATCGCTTCGAGATAGAGCTCTGCGAGCGTTCGAATTTGCCAACTCACGCAACGCGTCCAATTCATCGCGATGTTCTGGTGCTTGTTGCCTCGGAACAAAGGACTCGTTTGTCAGGGGCTCGGCGACGAGTGGTGCGGAAATGACATCGCTTGCAACCACGCCCACGGAAGGGACATTGCGAGACGCGGCAGGACCCGCAGTCCTGGCTGCGGTGGACGTTTTCGTGGACGGTAAAGTAGGTTGAGCAGCAGGCAGATTATCGGTACCCCGAACCCGATGCAACAGTCGCTGCATGTACTCCTCTATCGATTCCTCTTCGACATTTCCAGAGTTTTCATTGTGTGGAGGGGGTGTGTAGGCGATGTCTATTTCCTCGACGGAGATCGCCTCAGTCTCGGATTCGGGAGTTACGGTCTCTTCTCGCTGTGTTTCATCATTCTCTTCTTGCTGTGTTTCAACATTTGTGAACCAGGCGGGAAGCGCACTCGGAACTGGTTTCAAATCGTCTTCATCGATTGCGTTGTTCTCAATTGTCCTGCCGAAGTTCGGTTCAACGACTTGCACATAACCTGATGGTTCAGCACGCTCAACCTTTGATTCTGCAACGTGCTCAAAAGACGGTTCGAGATCAGGCGGGAATCCAGGCTTCACGAATGGTTCTGCGATTGCAGGCTCTAGGCCGTTGTGGAACCGGGCTTCGATGGAGGATTGCACACCCCTGACTTGTTCTAGTAAAGCGTTGAGCGAGTTCGTGTGATTGCTACTGGTTTCCGTGAATTGATGGAGCTGTTCGTCGATGGCACCAAATCGCCCCGTGAATTGCTCGGATAGGTCCGTAAAAAGAGACTGTTGAAATTCCGACTGATTTTGGAGTTGGCCACTCAAGGATGAGAACCACCTCTTGCCAACCGCATCTATCTCGGTCGAAACTGTACTTTCGATGGATTCCCGCGATTGTTTCGATTCGACTGCGAGCGATTCTTGGACTCGTTCGATCGCTTCGTGCAGCGACAAGAGAAGTCTTTCGACAGAAGCCAAATTCGCCGATAGATCCATGGCATCGGGAGTGGCCATTACGGCAATCGATGGATGCACGACCAGTCGACAATCTCCGATCAAGATCTCGGTCGGATGATCGATGAGCCATTCACGAACGTTGCGATTCGCGATTCGGATTGGTGCAAAGGCCCTTAAAAGTGCGTGTTTTTTACCGAAGACGAGGGTTGCATGGAGCGGCGCGGCTACCTTCGCATCCATCTGAACGGAGCATTCAGGCCCGGAACCCAAAGTACACTTTGGGGATTGAATTCGCCAAGATCGCAAGACTTCACCCGACCCACCGATCATGTCTATTTGCCCGATCGCAGCATCGAAACCGATGTGCGGATTTTGGGTTGGAAGCGTTAGAATCTGAGTGTGCATTTACTTGTTTTTGGTAAACCAGTCGGTGATTCGGTGGAAGCCGTCAATTGCTTTTATCGAACTTTCAACTTTCAAACCATTGCGGAAATGCGAAAACTGTGGATTTTGCCTAGTTAATCGGACTGGACATTTGAGTCCAGAAGCAAATTAGGAGAAAAATCTAGAATTTATCTCCGAAGCAAGCACACAAAGAAAATTTCGCAAATCCTTTCGCGACAATATTTTGCGGCGCAGAATCAGCGGAGCGTTTACCGGTTCAACTAAGAAATTTGCGATGGTACGCGCAAAAAACGAACACTCTTGGCTGGATTGCGTACTATAGTTGCATGCGCTCGATACCCTCCAATTGGGGGCGGCGTTAGTCTTAGCCCTGCGGAAATGCAATCATGTCAAGAAAAGAAGCATTGAACAAGTTACGAGACGTATTGCTGCTTCGTCGCGAAGCACTTCGCAAAGCGTTGGACGGCGACTTGAGTATGCTTCAGTCCTTTTCCCAAGAGGGTGGAGACGTGATGGACGCCGCCATGGATACGGCTCAAGATGAAATTAGCAGCCAGTTGGTTGAGGTCGAAAGCCGCGAGCTTTCACAAATTGAGGACGCTTTGAATCGACTTCGAAGCGGACATTACGGCGATTGCGAGAATTGCAACAAGGCAATTCCCTTAGCCCGCTTGCAGGCTGTACCCTACGCGACACTGTGCATTGAATGCGCGAGGAAACAAGAGAAATACGCGCCCCGTCTCTCGACCGGGATAGGCGATTCGTCACAAGCTTCCAACGCCTCACTCTAAGGCGCACCGAGGAATCGCGGATTATTTGTGATTCGATTGGCTCGGTGTTTCAACACGATCGGCAGATGCCGATTTGGGATTGAGATGAATCCAATCGTCACTCGCCATTCGATCCGAAATCGAGGGGTCAAGCGAAAGCGTTGCCGCCGATGGAATGCACCGCACCACATTCATGGCCCATACCTCGTTGGCCCATTGAAAGGGAGTAGTCTCATTGCGTTCCGATATTTCTTCTAGAGGGATGGCGATTTCGGAAGCCCAAGATGAGTTGTCGTTTGACATTGCTATGTGCCAAGTCGGATTCCAAAAAGCCATGTCATTACATGCATCGCTTGTTTCGCCCGATGACGACCAACTGAACTCAAACCAACTTGCATAGTCACGATCTATATCTAGACGCAGCTTGAAGTGGTCACTTTCGTGAGTGATACTGTCTCTTCGTTTTTCCTTTCGAAGTGGAATCGGCTGAACATTGGCTGACTTGATTAAAGGCGACCGGCTAAACAAGTACAGATAATCGTTGTCTCTGGCAAATCGAATGGTCGTCCGGTTGCCCGTCGTTTGTGTCCATGGATCTCTCAGCTCAAACTCCGTTGCAGTCGACCAGAAAATTTCGTCGTCTTTTCCGTCGAGAAACGGGGGTTTATCTACCCAGGCCAAGCGAGCGATCGGCTTGGCTATGGATTGCATTGGCGTCGGTGCACCCTTTAGTTCGTTATTTTTGCTTAGCGAACGTTCTGCTTCCGCGACTCGCGTCCACGATGTGACTTGGTTAGACAGGATTGGCCAAAATTCGGAAGGGTTGCGGTTCAGATTGATTGCCCCAATCGGACGATCATGGAGTTGTTGCATGGTTCGATAGCGAGACGCGATGAGCCATCCCCACCGCGGCTCGCGTCGTCGGGACGCAAATGAGTCTGGCCATCGAGACAAAACGCGGGAAAACTCGGATAGATCCCGATTTGTTGCAATTGGAATACGCCGTACGGCGCTTGAAAACGAAACCTGTTGAACGTCCGTGGCTTCGCGAGAAGGCTTTGCAAACGGAGATGCTTGTTGAGCCGCCGCGACCGTTCCGTTTTGTTCATGGCTATAGCGTTCTTCTACGAGTTTAATCTGAGATTCGATAACGCGCCGGACTTCCACGCTACCGGTATGCATCATGAGCTCCCAAAACGCTGCTTCGCCCATCGGAGAGGCTCTATCTCGTTCAATCAATAATTCCAATGCCGAGTACCATCGTTGCCAATCGCCCGATCGTCTGCTTTGAACAGCGATATCCATTAAAATAGGAGAGGCCGTTTCTGTGTATACTTCTTTGGCTGTCGCTTTGAGATTGCTTTCCCACACACGATCTTGAGTTAATGGATTGGCGTGCTCCAATTCTAAGACCTGTTTCCAGTCCAGCAGTTTATTGGTTGCCATTAGGGCGGGTGTTCGAATCGCGATTTTGGTGCGTTCGATCATTTGGGTCGCTGGGTCCAAAAGGACTCCTTCAAACGGATCGCGCAAAGCGCTGGTCCTTGCACCGAGAATTCGATATGAAAAACGTTGATCCGGTAGACTGATAGAACCCGGATACTCGATCAGAGGTCGGATCGACGCAATCGAACTTCCCAGAAACAGGTTCGACTTGAGAAGCATGGAATGTGAGAACGATAATCCTTTCTTTGTTCCTCGAACCAGGATTCGTTTTGGTGACCAAGACTCTTCGGCGATACCGCTTGCCTCGGAGAAAATGCGGAAGTCTTTTTGCCCAGCCAACCGAGCGGCGATCACAACGGCTTGGGCAGACTTGACTTCCAATGCATTGCCGGTTTCATCACAATTCCTAACCAAAACGTCTGGTTGCACCGAACGAATCTCCAGCGCGACGCGGCGGACAATCAGCGAATTTTCTGATAAGGAATCCATTGAGGTTGCTTGGCGTCCGTAGTATTCGAGATCGCTTGGGCGGACGCCGGAATAGAGGTTTCCGACGGGCATATTCGTTTGGACATTTGCTTGGCTGAGCCCAATCGTTTTCCCCGCGATCTCGACTCGCGATGCCAACTCAGGACGGCCAGCAGTTCTCTCTTCGAAGCACTGGTCATGCAACACGAAAGCACCAGCATGGCGATTCGAATCGAGAGTCACGTGAGCCAATAAATCCCAGGCGATACTTGAGCTTGTGCTTGCTACATTTAAGATGGCATTGCGTGTTCCCGACTGGTGTTGAGCCCACCAAGCTTTGCCACCATTGCGACTGGTTCGGATCGTTGCAAGGGGCCCGCATATTTGTAGGACGTCTGCGTTCAAGGCGGAGATGGAATTATTGGTGGTTGAATTGCCTGTTGAACGAACGACCCAATGGTCGCCCAAGTCCTCCGACGACCACACAACGTTCCCGGGTTGCCCAACGACCCAAACGCGATTTCCAAAGCCCGCAATGTCTTTGAGTGAAAACAATGCTTGGTCCCACGCGTTTCCGGGTAGAGCGATCCGTTTCCATTGAGATGCATCCATGGATCGATAGAGTTGGCCTGCATCACCCCCTAGCCACCAAGTGCCATTGATTTGTTTACAGAAGCGAAGTGGCTCGAAGGGGGTCACGGGTATGTGCACGGTTTCAAACGCCAAACCATCAAGCGTTTTATGGATCTTGCCAGATCGGTCCAGCAAAACCAACTCTCCACGGGGGCCAATGGCAGCCGATTGGACGTGGCTACACGGGGTTGGGCGTGAATTCCACGTTTCACCGCCATCGATGCTTTCAAACAAGGCCGACTGATAGAGATCTGACCAGTCGCCCCAAGCCAGTAGGTGATCGTTCCCAAGCCATTGCGAGCCAGTCAATCTCGGAAGTTTGCAAGGCACCTGTTGCCAATTGCGACCACCATCGATCGTGGTCAAAACGATGCCACTGCTCCGATGAGAGTAAGGCTCGATGGTTCCGCCAAATACCCAGCCTTTTTTGTCGTTAGCAAAGCAAACCGAATAGTGAATTGCCTCCGAGCGTTGATGCTGAACGGTCCAGGTCTTGCCCGCATCGCGAGTAGCGAGAATCAAACCACGATCGCCAACAGCCCAAGCCTGATCGACGGTCACAATTTGGCAGGATCTCAATTCGCCATCGGCGACTTTACAGACCGCGTCCGTTCCATGGACCGAGCCGCTCGGCAAAATCAAAGCCATAAAAATCAAACCGATGCACCGGAGACACCATGCTGGAAAAGCTTGTTGCGAACAGGATAATGCGAACATAGGTATGGCAAGACTCTTTGACGATCACTATTGCGTTAGCAGCGAAAGGTCCTTGGAGCCCGGAATGTCTTCTGGCCATTTGGTGAAAACGGGCGTTTCTGCTCGAACTTTCTTCATGAATTCTGTTCGAAGCTTGGTGGACGTTTGCTTGGTGAGAAGTTTGCGAATTTCGGCTTGTGCTTCGGCAAACGATTGAACGGAGGCGGGTTGGCGTTCAAGCACTTCGACAATGTGATAGCCGTCTTCGTCGGTGAGGATTTCGCTCAAACGACGCAACGGGTTCTCGAAGATTGCTTTATCGATGACCGTGCTTTTCAGCGCGCCTTGAGTTGTCCAGTCAAATTGGCCTCCCTCCGAAGCTTTGAAGTCAGTCGACTTCCGTTTCGCAACGGCCTCGAACGGAGCCCCCCCGAAGTAGACCTCGTCGCCCATTTCCCGAATGGCTTGATCGGCCGCCTGCTTGTTGGGATATTTATCAAAGATGGCTGAGAGCATCTGAAACCTTGCTCGCGCCGGACGCTTAAATGTGTCGAGGTGATCGTTGTAGTAGTCTTGCAATTCGAATAGGTTTAAGACTGGATTCTCTTTGACGTTCTCGCGAATATGCTCCTGCGCCCAGGTCGATTCGGCGAAGTCCCGCTTCATCGATTCCAGTGTTTTACCAGCCGTTGCGAGCTTCTCTTCGAATTCGAGCGTGGACTCGATTTTCATTTTCTCCATTTGCATGGGCACCCACTTTTCGTGGAAAATTTTTCTCGTCTGCGTCTCGATCTGCTTTCTCGCTTGGGCTCGCTCCTTCGGCGGCTTACCCGAAACTTTGTCGTTGACGAAGCGTTGAGCAAGAGCCTTCCGCGTGACC
>JAIPFP010000308.1 GCA_021736575.1 Pirellula sp.
GTCATTCCCGCGCAGGGGGAACCCCAGTTGCATGTCATCCCCGCGCAGGCGGGAACCCAGTTGCATGTCATTCCCGCGCAGGCGGGAACCCAGTCATCTCGCGCACTCCGCTGGATTCCCGCCTGCGCGGGAACGACTTATTGGCGTGGCTTATGGGGTTGGCGTGGCTTATGTGGTTCATGGGGTTCATGTGGTTCATGGGGTTCATGGGGCCGTCCATCTATATTTGTCGACCAATTTTGTATTTGTTAAATTTCTAGCTTTGTTTTGAGGCGTTGCATTTTCGTTTGGAATTTTCGGAACGGGGCTCAAAGTTTCGGTTCGATTTGCCTTTGCATCGATTGAGATCGGGCTGAGGAAGTCGTCGGATCGATTTGTGATCGTCGCTGAGTTCGAAGCGTTCGAATCATTGATGGCCACGTTGTTTTCCTTGAGAGCTGTGTTCCCTTCTCCCCGAGCAATGCCCATCGTCAAAATGGTTTCAATAACATGACGCGATTGGATGAAGTAGAATATGGCGATCAGTCCAACGTAATGGAAAGGAAAATCATGAGCGGCTCAAGCAAAATCACCGGTGCCGAGTTTGACTCGATGGTCGATCGTGGTGCGTTTGACGGTCTTGGGCCACGTAAGATCGAACTGATTCGAGGGGAGTTGTGTTTTATGAATCCTGCTGGACCGGTTCACGATGACTACATTGACTACCTAACTCGTTGGTCGGTCGAAAATAACAAGTCGACGGTTGCCAATATTCGCGTTCACTGCGGCTTTGTGTGCGATGACAATCGGCCTGAACCGGATATCTTGTGGTTAAAGCCGCGTCGTTACGGCTCCACACGCCCAACTGCCGCCGATGTAATGTTGTTGATGGAAGTCTCGGATAGCAGCTTGGCCAACGATCTGCGTGAGAAAGCCCAAATCTACGCAGAAAGTGGCGTCGCCGAGGTTTGGGTGGTTGACGTACCTGCATCGCGAATCCATGTGATGACCCATAGCGATGGTAAGCACTACCGCAGTATCGAAATTGTCGTACCACCCAATCCGCTGTCTCCAAAGTGTCGCCCAGAAGCCATTCTCAATACGGCTGAGCTGTTTGAAGTGCGCGAAGAGTAACCCAATGAAACGTTTGTTCCTATGAAGCGAAGAGATTGAAACCTCAGAAATCCCCAATCGAAATTTGCAACCAAAACAGAGACGGATACTTTACTATTGGTTTTGGACGTGGCCATTCATTGGCACGATCGTGCTTGCACTTCACTTGTTCAATCAAGAAATCTTCCGAAACTGCGTGCATGCACTTTTTGTTCCCGGACTAATTGGGACGGTGTCCGCCGGATGGACAATTGTCCGTACCAACGCCCGAGACTACTCGTACCAATTCACTGTGTCAGCTATTGTTCTTGCGGTCGGTGTCACGAAGTTTTGGTATGCAGCTCAATGACAACAAAATCCTACAAACAAAACATTGCACCCTCATGGCCGGTCATCGGACTTAGGTAGCACTCATTGCAGCCTCGATTACTTTTGGTGATCATTTTTTTCGTAGAACTCGAACGCGATGCGCTTCGCTGTCACCGATGAAAACGCTTCCGTCCGCATCGACATAGATTCCGTGCAATCGAGCGAGCTGGCATCGAAGCGGATCGCCATCCGGACCGTCCCCTTTCTCTCCGTTTCCCGCGACGAGTTCCAAGTTACCAGTTGAGGCACGGATCATTCTGACACTGTGGCTTTCGGTATCCGCTAGCCAAACGTTTCCGTCGGCATCCAATGCGATCCCCTTTGGACCTTTCAATGCAGCTTCTTTGGCTGGGCCGCCATTTCCTGAGAAGCCGTTCTGTCCGGTTCCCGCGACGTGATGAATCGTATTCGCTTTGAGATCAAACTTGAAGACTTGATTTCCTTCTCGCGTGGCCAACCACAGATTTCCATGGCGATCAAAATCGATCGACCTCGGACCTTTAAGCGATGTGTTTTGAATGGGCGCACCATCGGGAGTGGGTCCCGGTTTGCCGGTTCCCGCAAAGGTAGAGATCGTTTGTGTTTCCATATCGATACGGCGGACGACATGATTACCGATATCGCAAACGTACAGATTGCCGTCTGGCCCGAACTGAATGCTGTGGGGTTTGTCGAATTGTGCTTTGGCTGCGGGGCCTCCATCTCCGCTGTAACCTGGCTTGCCCGTTCCAGCCAACGTCGAAATCGTTCCGGTCTTGAGGTTGACTTTGCGAACGGCATGGTTGTTCATGTCGACAATGAAAAGGTCGCCGGCTCGATCGAATCGAATCTCATGGGGTAAGTTGAAACTAGCGAGGATAGCTGGTCCTCCATCTCCGCTGTAACCTGCCATACCGTTGCCAGCGATGGTGCTGATGATTCCGTCTTGTGAAACGCGTCGAATGCGCTGCCCGGAATATTCGCAAAACCATATGGCTCCGTCGGGACCGCGGACAACACCGAACGGATTATCGAGTTGGGCCTGCGTCGCCTTGCCCCCATCACCGCTATGTCCTTTTTGGCCATTTCCTGCAAAGGTTTCGATAACCCAGTTGTCTGCTCGAACGGAACAAGTGAGAAGCAACGTTAACTGGAAACTAAGGAGAATAAATCGAATCATGGACGGTCTTTCAAGATGGAAGGAAAGGTTACTTAAGCGAGTGGCAGACTGTAGCCTATCAATCATAACCCGATACGTAAGTGAAGGACCTGCGAAATTGTCCCTCGCTGACGCTTCGGGTTGGGATACTGCAATCGATCGCTCGCCTTAGTGTACCGATTCACTGGTGGCATGTGGCACGGGTGGCACGCACGGGTGGCACGCACTGAGGCACGCGGGGGGCGGAGCGAAAGTCGACAAAAATCCGCTAGCGACGGTCGAAAATTCTTCGTGCTTTCCCTTCCGATCGCGGCAGGTGTCCATCCGATACTTGATGGACTTCAAAACGCAAATTGAGTTGGATCGAAAGCATCTCCGCAAGCCGACTCGCAATGCTGCTCTGGTGATGGTCCGTGGACTCCGCTTGATTTGAAGATTCAAATTCTAACAACAGTTCGTCCATGGCACCATTTTTGGTAACCGTTAAGCGATAGTCCGAAATACTTGGAAACGATCGAACGATTGCGTCGATGCTTGTTGGAAAGACATTTACGCCTCGAATCACAAACATGTCGTCGGTTCGGCCAAGTACACCCGACTCAAGGCGAACGAAGTTGCATTTGCCATCTTGGATGAAGTTCGGTTTCACTAAATCGCCTGTACGATAACGGAACACGGGCGCACCGATTCTTCCGAGCGACGTCAAGACGAGTTCAAATACGCCGGGGGCCAAGTCATTTACTTCGGTTGCTACGTCGCCACTTGCCTTGCGTTCAACTGGGAGAAACTCGGCGATAAACTCACTTTCGATAACATGCATGGCCGTTCCATCGGATGATCCGAATCCCCAAGGTCCGACTTCGGTTGCGCCCGCATGGTCCATTACGCTGGCACCAAACATAGATTCAATTCGAGAGCGAACTGCTGGCAAGCTCCCACCGGGTTCCCCGGCAACAAAGACCTGACGAATGGATGATTTGCTTAAATCGATCTGTCGAGTCCTTGCATCTTGAGCGAGGTGCATTGCATAGCTTGGCGTGCTAAAGAGAACGGTGGGCCTTGCGGTTTGAATCAATTCGATGCGGGCAGCCGTGGACATGCCGCCGCAGGGAATAACCATGCAGCCCCGATGCAAGCACGCATCATGTGCACTCCAAAATCCGATGAAGGGTCCAAAGGAAAACGCCATCATGATTCGATCCGTTGCCAAGATTCCGCACGCATCCAGCACATACTGCCAGGTGTCGATCCACCACTGCCAATCCTCCTGGGTATCGAGAATCACCATAGGATGCCCGCGAGTTCCGCTTGTTCGATGGTATCTGCGGTACTTGCCCTCGGCGAAAGTATGGTGCAATGCTAATCCACTCGAGTCCTTTCCGAGCCAATCTGATTTTTGAGATGTTGGAAAGGTAGCCCACTCCGCCAACGAGTTGACACTAAATTCGCTGCATCCAAATCTGCTTTGGTAGTACGCGTTATGCGGAAGCACTTTGGCGATCAATGTGTTGAGGCGTTCCAGTTGAAAACGTTCAAGTGCTTGACGATCGCGGCTTTGAATTTCGGATCGGAAGTTTGGATGGTTCAAGAAAGTTTCCTAGTGGTTCGTGAGCTCAACTATTTTTTGCAATCCAGCCCGGCAGATAAAGTATGGGTCGCGCCACGACATGGTAAAGCCCCCAGCATGCGCAACCCAAACCACCAAATGGCCCGACAATCCCTGCCGCCAACTTAAGAAGTATCGCCCGCGAGTTTCCTTGAAAAAGGACGCCGTTGTTGAATTGACCGATCAAGATAAAGACCCACCAAATGCCAAGCAGCATCGCAATGATTCCAAACAAGAAGAGCGACGAACCTTTCATGGTGCCAAGACGCTGTCCTTGACTCGTTGGATTGAACGTTGCCGTTTTCAAGATTGCAACCAACTTATCGATTTGAACGAAATCAACAGGCATTTCAAGGCCGCGCTCTTCGTCCAACAATAAAAGCAATTGGACCGTCGGAAGTTTTGCGTTCTTGGCCAATTTTGATACCGTTCGAGCTCCAATCATTTCCGACCATTTTAGGTCGTGTTTTTGTTGTAAAGTGCTAGCGATGATTCCATTTTCATCAACGACCGCCACGCAAATCCACCTGGCTCGTATCCATATTAGCGCGACGAAGCACAGACCCGACAAAAAGGTACCAAGCAAAAATAACATAAGCCCGTCTACGTTAGCGGCCGCCCGGCCACCGAAGAGCAGGATCGTTCCACCAAGGGTCACGAATCCAAGCACAATTACCCCGATAAACGACCCGTAGACGGACTTCTTGCGGTCGATGGTGACGATCGGTTCTTGAACGTCGACAATGTTTTGAGTGGAATCGACTGAAACCGGTTCAGGATGTACGTGCGTATTGCCTGGTTCCAAGGAGTGGCTTCTTTTGATCATGGTAATATTTTCTCAGCGAATTCAATGGCGAGCTGCGCTTAGGCGAGCGGCAGCGCAAAAACTACCACGTAGCACAGGCTGCCAGCCTGTAATAGTCTAAAAAGCACAGGCTAGCAGCCTGTGCTACGGGACTATCTCATGCTGCCGCTCGCCTTATAACTATACCGTTCTCCATCGAGCTTGGTGGTCGACGAATTTTTAGGCTAGCAAACAATCTAGGGTAGCACATGAATTTTCGACTTGTTCTTCTATTCTTTCCATAGGGGGATTGCCGACAAAACAACATAGGCGAAGTCGTTCCTCTTTAGGCCGTACTGTTTATGCGAAAACCCGCGATCCAATTGGCCAGTCTACCTAGTTTCCGCTTGCGGTATGGAATGGTAGCGGCCGCCGCTATTGGATGGGTGCCAACGTTGAACTCAACCGGATTCGCCCAGCCGCCAGCAAACGCGTCTCAACATATTGCAAACCGTCATTCGAACCCCGCTGAGGGATCCTCTTCACGCGAATCTCGCGATTCTGCGGTTCAAAGGATTCCGTTTCAGCAACTCACGGCGGAGGCCAACGCAAGATTGCATTCGGTCGTGGATACCGCAAGTTACTTTCGACGCATGCCCACTGAGACGGTCGACTGTGATCAAGAGATGTATTCCTTTCTGATTCGGAATCCTGAAGTCATTGTCAACATTTGGGAAGTCATGGGTGTAACGAAAGTGACGCTGCAAAGGACCGGACCTTTTCAACTCCAAGGGGACGACGGTTCTGGCACAACCAGCAAAATGGATTTGGTATTTGGCAATGATTCGATGCACATTTATTTCGCCAACGGTTCTTATCGGGGCAATCTCTGGGCGAGAGAGCTGAATGGCCGGTGCGTAGTAATTCTATACAATCGACCTTCACCTCTCGCTGACGGCAGGCAGGGCATGGTGGTTTCGATGGATGTTTTTATGAAATTGGAAAACCTCGGAGCGGATTTGGTTGTCAAGACACTTGGCCCGCTGGTCGGTAAGTCGGCTGATTACAACTTCTCGGAATGCGCATCGTTCTTTGCTCAGGTATCTCAAACGGCAGAGCAAAATCCCTATGGTATTCAACAGCTTGCCAAGCGGCTCAACAACATAGATCCGAAAGTTCGCGATCAGTTTATCGCCACTAGTAAATCGGTGTCACAGCGTGCAGGAAATGTGACGAGCGCAAAACCGGCCAACCCGACGATCGTCCAAAAGAGCACGGACTCAAGTCCTTTTCCGACGCTTTCGCTGACGCCAAAAGTGCTGCCGCCCGATGCGTCAACTCGCCGGCCATTGGACGCACCCGCAATGACAGTGGGAGAACGCGTGGACTCTCCAACGATCCTCTTGATCGGCAAGGAAGACCAGAACCGGTCGGATAAAAACAAATAACCGATCAACCAGCCGTTTGCTGGTCCGGGTACTTCACTCGCCCATGGTAGATGGCGGTTAGGCTTTTGACCAGCGATCGCTTGATCGTATCTAGCTCCTGTAAAGTCAAGCCGCAGTCGTCAAACTGACCATCCAGCAACTTCTTCATCGCGATCTGATCGACCAAGTTTTGAAGTCGAGAGGCGGTGGGCTCTACCAATGCACGCGAAGCGCTTTCTACCGCATCAGCGATCATGAGTACTGCGGCTTCCCTCGTTTGAGGCTTGGGACCAGGGTATCGAAATGTTGATTCGGATATCTCCTCGCCGTGCGGATCTTGCTCACTTTTCTTAGTTGCTAATCGATAGAAGTACTCGACCAACGTCGTTCCATGATGTTGTTCGATGAAGTCGATCACAGGCGTTGGAAGCCGATGCTGTCTTCCTAAGTCGGATCCATCCTTGACGTGCGCAATGATGACCAATGTGCTCATGGCCGGTTGCAACGTATCATGTCGATTGCTGCCAGGCGATTGGTTTTCCACGAAGTAATTCGGCTTGAA
>JAIPFP010000037.1 GCA_021736575.1 Pirellula sp.
AGTATCCCATTATCGCCGGTGTCGCCGACGGTCATCATCACCCCATTCGCATACTTGTAGGTGACGTTGTAGTCGATCGCGACGTTGTAGCCATTGGCGACGGTTGGCAACGTTGCTGCTCCGTTGATTTCGACTGGATAGGAATCGATTGCCCACTGTGCGATATCGATGTGGTGAGCTCCCCAGTCGGTCATTTGGCCTCCCGAGTACTCGTACCACCAGCGAAAGGTGTAGTGCGAGCGGGCCTCAATGTAGGGTACATCCGGCGTTTGCCCCTGCCACAAGTTCCAATTGAGATGCGCTGGGGGATTACGAGGCACGAACGCACCGCTTGTGACATTCTTGCCAAGCACGACATCTACCTTCTGAAGCTTTCCAATGCGGCCCGATCGGACCATTTCGACGGCGAGCCGAAAGCGATCGTCGCTGCGCTGCCAGGAACCGACTTGCACCACACGTCCGGTTTCTTTCACGACTCTTGTGAGCAGCTTACCCTCATCAATGGTCAGCGTCAGTGGCTTTTCACAGTAGACATCTTTGCCGGCACGGCATGCGTCGATCACCATTTTGGTATGCCAATGATCGGGACTACCAATCGTGACGACATCGACATCTTTGCGAGCGAGCAACTCGCGGTAGTCTTCGCTGCTGTGCGGGGTACTCCCAAAGGCAGCTTTTGCCTGATCGCGGACATTGCGATCCACATCACAGACGGCAACGATATCGCCGTACAACTGCGCTTTATTCGCAATCACACTCCCCTGGTATCGCAGGCCAATCGCACCAATGCCAATGCGTTCGACCTTTTGAGGAGGCTTCTCTTGTCCCGCTGCCGTTTCAGGCGATAAGAAAACTCCCGGCAATGATGTGCCCAACACCGAGCCCCCTGCCAGCGTCGATGCGATGAAGGTTCTTCGAGAGAGCGATGAATTCGACATTTGGATCTCCAATGATTACCATCTGAACTTGAGAACCATTTTACCGTACAAGTGATTCACCCACACTCGATATCGAGCTTTTCTCGACCGCCGCGAGAGTTTTGTCGACTATCTGCGAGCACGGGATAGGAGTGTTCTAGGGCGTCCAATTGTGCCAAAGATTAGTTCTTGAGGTCGAACGAAAATTTGTTGCTACCCTTTTTTACTTCCGCTTGGAGCCCCGATGTCCCGGGCGCTGAGTACTTGCCCGGGATGAGACTCTTGAGCGGAGTTAAAGGAGAATAGCCCACCGTGTCGGCTTGATCCGCTGGCACAACTTTGGTCTTTACGCTTTTATCGACTTCGGTCTTTGTGATCATCACCAAGTTGTTGCCAACAACGGCGCCATCCTTGGTTCCATAAGTCGATAACTGAGCAACACCTTTCGAGTCGGTGATGCCGTTGGCTGCGATCGGTTCCTCTGTTGTCACGAAGGTAACCGTTGCGCCTTCCAGCGGGCTACCTTGATAAGTCACGGAAACCTCAACCGGAGCCGTCGGGCGTTGCCCCTCGGGTGTACCGCAACCCAAAAAAACGCAAAGGCAACCCGTGACGCACCAATTCGATCTCGACATGTAACACCCAACTCAAGCGAGTAAAACTTTAGGAAAGTCCGAACATAAGCATCGATCCAGCTCAGTCCGGCACATTCGCTACCTCACCGCTACCGGCCGATCCAAGCGCACCCCAAACTCCGTAGAGACTAGGTCCTGAAGTTACCGGAACAGCAGACGAGTTTCCCGCATCGATCGAATTGGAGATAAATCGAACCGAACCGTCCATGAAACAGACACTCACGCCCCCCGTATGAAAACTCGCAGCAGAAAAAACACCACCGTTGGAATCCGCTGCGTTGTTCGCATCGTTGGTGCACGATGGACTGTTGGGTGCAAGAACGGTAGTAAATCCGGTTCGCTCTGGTTGCCCATCGGTCCAAAGAATTCCGAATCGTCCTTTCAAGGTTTGTCCTGGTGCAAACCGACCGCTGATGGCAACCGCTCGGCAATCGTTTGGATTGTTGCGAACGTTCGGTACCGAGGCTGTAAACCTACGAATGTCTTCCGTTCCGGTGGCTGCAAAGACAACTCCATTGTCATTATTTGAATTGTGAGCCGTTCGCTCGCTGAACGCAATCGTATTGCTCGTGCCGTCAGTGATGATACTCATTCCATTGCTGATGTTGGCAGCGAAAGGACCTCGGGTCTGTCGTTGACCGGCAGTAAGATCATTAACTTGGTCGCCGAGGCTTACCGCGTAGGAATTCGTTCCGTGCTGGCCCCACCGGGTCGGGATTGGTGTATCGGACGGACAATTGAAGGCGGGAATGGTCACCGACCAAGGAAAATAAGTGGGTTGATCCCCATCGATTCGAGGATACCAAGCGGATGGTCCGCCAGGCGCGAATACAAAGCCATTGACCACCTCGCCAGCCGTGATTCGAGAGGACAAAGCGGTTTGTTCCACAAATGGCAACATTGCAACGAATGGACTAAGTCGCTCGTAGTTCGCCAGGTTTCGTGTGCTTGGATTCACGAAGGCTCGTGTTCCTGTTCGAACCGAAATGAGTTTCTTGTAGGCACCTTCGTAGTTATGAATAGCCAAACCGATCTGCTTCAGATTGTTGCTGCATTGCATCCGACGAGCGGCCTCACGCGCGGCTTGAACCGCAGGCAACAACAACCCCACTAGGATCCCAATGATGGCAATGACTACAAGCAGTTCTACCAGAGTGAATCCACGTTGTACCAACTTTGACTTCATGATTAAAAATTTCGCCTGAATGAAAAAAAGGAAGGAGAAGGGAGCCCCAATCGACATAAACATCGACCTGCGCAAGATGGGCGGCCAATCCGACGCCCTAGAATAACTCAATCCTGTTTTTTTGGACAAGAAATTTAGAAAAAACCGGCATTTTTTGGGTTTCTTCGAATGCTAGAAATTCAGTCGGATGCAGTTGCGGCAGCCGCTGCATTCGGTGCCCCGGAAGCCATTGCAAAATTCGGGAATCGAAAGGGCTAGTCGGGAGCGTTCTGGCGAACTCATGTCGGCGATGCGGGCTACATCAGCGGATTGAAGCATTGTCGGCGGCTTACGGCGCGGCCAACGGCGCGACAACTGGCTTGGGAAGCGCTGGCGCGGGTGGCGCGGGCTCCTGCGGCTTGGGCCCGCCTGATCCGGGCTGACGCAATTCCTTTTGAACCCACTCGAGGCCTTGCAAGTTGCCCTTGATCCCGTCGGCTGCGTCGACGGTGGGGCGTTCGTGGATGACGCCGATCGAACCTCGCCAGCCGCTCGCTTCGACGACGCGGATCATCGCCAGTTCCGACTCATCGGAGCCGATGAAGCGCACTGGGGGATACTGTGTGGTATCGGCTCTCATTCCGTTGAAATTCACCGCGAGCAGATAGGGCTGGATGCGTTTGAACAGAGCGGGGAACTCCGCCAGCGAGCCGCGCCAGTGGTGGAAATTGAAGACGATGCCCACGTTCGTCAGCCCATCGCGGCGCAGGCGCTCGATAATCGCGACTTGATGATCCTGCTCCTCAAACCAGGGCTCGCGGTGATTGTAGAGCCCCACTTTGCAACCAAGCGCCGCCGCATCTTCCGCGATAGGCCGGATGCGCGCCGCTTCGGCTTCGATTCGCTCGGCATCGTTCGTCACCGGGATAGCGCGTGATCCGCAAACCCAGAACTGTGGATGAATGCCGTAGCGCTTGATGGCATCGACGATTTGCGGATTCCGTGCCGGATACCAGAACGCGGCGATTTCGACGCCGTGCTTCTTCGCTGCTTCGATTTCGGCATCGACCGCGCCGTCTCCGTTGTACGCGAACTTGCTCAAGCCAAGCTCTTGCAGCATCTGCATCCGTTCCTCTGGGCCGCGCTTTTTCGCATCCCACGGAGCCGCGATCCATAACGCGGAGATGTTCTTGCGGTCGAACAAGGACAGAGTGTCGTCCGCAATTGACTTAAGAGATGTGGTCGCGAGAAAAGCGACAGTGAGGAGGCCTATCAACGCGAGCGGTTTTGGTTTCATGGGTGGTCTTTCACTTATGAGTTGATTGAGTAATGGAATGCCGTGAACTGCCGCAACGCTTGTAGGACCTCTTGCGGTCGGTCACGATGAAGCTGATGGCCGCAGCCGGAGAAACGGACATGTTGGCATGATGATAGCGCGGCTACGGCGCTAGCCGCGTCGGCATCAGTCAACGCGCCACCAGCCGTCGGGTCACCTTGCAGCAAAAGCGTTGGACAATGAATGGACGCGAGAATATCCGCGACATCGTAGCCATCGAGCCAGCGGCCTTCGATGACCGGCGTCAGCAATTCGGGGGCTATCTGGCTAAGGCACTGGGCACTCCAATTCAATGAGGATCGGTCGCGAAGCTCGCCGAGTCGTTTCAAGCCGCCACCGTTCACGGGAATTCGGATATCGGCCAAGGCATCCGCGATTGCGGTTACGGTTCCTCCTCGCCGCGCGGCTTCTCGCATACCGATGAACTGCGTTTGCCATGCGCTGCCAGCGATGCGGTTTCCCATGGTGTGAAAAGGCGGGTCTTCGAGGACAATGCCCCGTACGCGATGTGGCAGTTCCGCAGCGACAGCAGCAGCGACCATCGCGCCCAGCGAATGACCAAAGACGATAAGCGGTCCGGCGAGTTCGTCACGTATCCATCGTACAACATCGTCGACGTAGTCCGTAACAAGATAACTATCAGCTCGCTCAGAGCCACCGTGACCCCGCTGATCGAACGCGACAACGCGCCAATCGTCTATAAGCCCTGGCAGCAATGGTTCCCAATCCTTGCCACAACGCGTTACGCCGTGAAGCAACACAAGCGTCGGGCCTTCGCCACCGAGTTCGACGTAGTGGAGTTTAGGCTGACTATTGGTATTTCGCCCAAAGATACTCATCGTTCGCGTTTCACCACCGTTGGAAAAGATTTTGCAAGTTGCCCAGCTTTGATAATGCCTCCCTGCATGACCGCGATGAACTTCGTCCGATCTTCGAGCAGGCTGATATCGGCGATGATATCTCCATCAACAACTAACACATCTGCGAGCTTGCCTTTTTCCAACGTACCAAACTCATCGCTTCGCCCCATTATTTCAGCACCTGTCTTGGTGGCGCAGGTGAGAACTTCGAGCGGTGTTAGGCCTACGTCTTTGACAAAGAAGGTCAACTCTCGCGCGTAATCGCCGTGTGGATTCCAGCCGAAACCGTAATCGCCCCCCATCCCCAGCCGACCTCCTGCGCGAAGAATGCGTCGGGCGCTTTCGATACCGCCATCGAGGGTTTCCTGATGTCCGTCGATCACACGTTGCGACAATCCAAATTCCGGACCAAGCTCGACGCTGGCCTTTTCAAAGTAAAGGGCCGGAACACACGGAACGTCGCGCTGCAACAAAAGATCTAATGCTTCGTCGTCCATGAAGGTTCCATGTTCGATGCAGTCATAACCGGCGCGCAGCGCATTCTTAATCCCCTCGGTGGCACGGCAGTGGCCGGTCACCTTGAGCCCATGATTGTGCGCCGTGCTCACTACCGCATTCATTTCCTCGAAGGTCATGCACAGGGTATGGTGATCGTTGATGTCGGGAGACGCAGCGTCGCCAGTCGGATAAGTCTTCACCCATTCCACGCCATCCTTGACCAGCGCACGGACTGCTTTGCGTGCATCGTCTTGGCCATTGATAATGAAGACGAGCCCTTCCATTCCGATCTTCCGGAACTCGGGATTCCAGTCCATCAATCCACCGGCGGAACAAATCTCGCGGCCGCTTGCGGAAAGTCGCGGTCCAACAATGAGGTCTTCTTCGATCGCCTTCTTCAACCAGAAGTCGACATTAAAAAGACAGCCACCTGAACGCGCCGCCGTATAACCGCACTCGATCGCCAACTTGGAATTGACCGAAGCCAACAGCGATACGTATTCGACTGGGTACTTAATATCCAGATCTTCGAGCGCAGCGATGTTGAAGTAGGTAGCATGAAAGTGCGCTTCGACTAACCCCGGCATGATCGTGCCGCCTCGAGCATCGATGCGTTCGACAGATTCGGGTACGTGAGGCGCATCCGCAGCCGGGCCGACGTAAGCAAGTTTCCCTGCTTCGACGAGGACCACGCCATCGCGGACCGGTTGTGCACCCCTGCCATCGACGATCGTTCCGTTGTGAATGAGCAGCGAATGATCGGCCATTTTCATCTACAGACTCCTGTTTAGAAACTCGAAAGTGGTAGGCGCAGTCCATGTGCCGTGTGGCTGGAAAGCGAAAGGTTTTTAGATCGCGGACGACACACGGAGTGTGCCTGCTGCATTGGGTACTCAGCGAAACAATACAGAATATTGTACCGGAACGATGACGCAAACATTTTTAGGCCTTATTTTAATTTAGGACGGCTTTTTCAGGCCGTCTGCTTGGCCGTTCTTCAACACGGTCGGCTTATGGAGGCGCTGGCCATTCAATTCGCTTCTGACCAGATTGAGGCTCGAACCGACCAACATCCTCTAGTTTGCCGAACATGATGCGGTCGGAGGAGCCTTTGTGATCGCTTTGCGTAACGGTGAGCCAAATCGTGCCGTCGTGTTCATGGAAGGTCGGATACTGAAATGAGTGCGGAGACTCGAAGCGGTATTTGCGTTCCCACGTCCTGCCGTCGCGGGAGATGTCCACGTTGAAGACGCTGCGATTGCAATCGTGGAAGCGAGTGTTTTCTTGCCAGCCGAGATAATAGACGCCGCCGAACTTGTCGAAGGTAGGCTTCGAATTGAGTCCGTTCGGCACAAAGGGTTTTGTTTCACCGACGGTCCACGTCTTGCCGTCTTTGCTCGTCGTGAAGTGATAGTTGCCCGCATCGTTGCGACAGATTGCCATCCAGGTGCCGTCAGGCAAACGGTTCACAGCCGACTCGCTGAGCTGCTGCGACTGCGGCTCGTTGTAATGTCCGATGATCTCGAAAGTCATGAAGTCATCGTGCAACACGGCGAGGGCGTTTTGTTTGCCGGGGAAGTTGTTGAGCGCCACGTATCGCCGACCGTCGAACTCTTTGAATGAATCGAAGATGTAGAGCCCTTCGCGAACCGGCGGCTTCTTGAAGCCCTGCGCCGCAGCGTCGGCATGGAAATGACGAGGCTCCATGTCGAAGGTCCCCGCCGCCGTCTTGAGCTTCGCCTTGTGGATGCTATCCTCGAAGGCCTGCGTGCGAAGATCGAAGTCACGAAACCACGTCACCGCTTGTTCCTTGGCCGGTTGGCTGCAGAAGAAAGTCCGCAGCGTGTGGTCGTCTTTGCGAATGATGCGAGGAACGAAGACCTGCGCCTCCGGCAAGGTGACGTTCGCAAACGCTTGGCCTGCTTTAGCCATCGGGATGGTCTTTTCCACTGCCAGCGTCTTCAGGTTCACCACCGTCAGTACGCAAACCATCGCAACACCAGCGCCGTGTCCGGGAGCGACATCGTTATCGTGCTCGACGATGTATGCACGCTCACCGATGCAGACGAACTCCGCATCATGCGCCCCTTTCATCTGCGGCGCAGTTACCTTGATGAGACGCTGCATGACAATGTCACCCGCCAGCGCCGCGTCCCAGTTGGCAGTGAGGTACGATGGCTTGTCGAGCTTGTTAATGGTCTGCGCGAGCGTCACGGCACCCGAGACGTTCTTGCCTGCAAGCACATCTTCCTCGCGGAATTTTGCGAGCAAGATTTCGCCAACACCTTGCCGGTCGCGATCGTAAGTCACCCAAATCAATCCATCGCGATCCTGCACACCGTCGGGATAAGAGACACCTCTGCGCTCATCCAGTAGCAGCCCCTCGTTCCACGTCGCACCATCATCCGTCGAAACATGGGCGGTGAGATGACTGCGCCCGGTGAACTTGTAATGATTCACCAGCAGCAGATTGCCCGAGGAGAGGCGGCGGATGAAGAACCGCGATCCGGGATTCCTAATGCCGCTGGCCCTCGCTTCGTTCCATGTCCGTCCTTTGTCGCTGGAGTGACTCTCCCAAAGAAAGCCGCTGCCGGTGCGAATGAGCATCCACAAGCGGCCATCTTGCAGTTCCGTAATCATGCACTCCAGCGCCCACTCAGGTGCTTTCACCGCGCCGTGAAGTTTCCATGTTTTGCCCTCATCGGTCGAAATGCCTACGCCTTGCAGTTGCTTCGGTCCAGCAAACCAATCGTGAATCGGCTCCACTGCATGCGTCACCGGCATGATCCATTCCCCGGAGGAAAGCACCGTCGGCTTGTTCATCCGGAAAGCGTACGGACCCTCGTAGCCGACGCGAAACTCGGTACCGAACACAGGCTTCGGAGCATCCGGGTTGTCGCAGATACGCGCCCAGACATCATGCTTCGGGATCTCGTTGTTGCCGCGATTGAAAACATACCAGAGCCGCCCCTTCGGATCGATCCAAAGCGTGGGGTCGAAAACGCGGGTGCCATCACTCGACGGCAAAGCGATCGCTTCGGGCGGCGTGAAGGTCTTGCCATCATCGTCTCTGTAGGAAAGCACCACCGTGTTATCCGGTGCCGGCTCCTTTGGCCCGCCGGTGAACCACGAGGCAAAGACTCGCCCCTTCGCGGTGCGTTCGATGCCGGGAATGCCTTGCCATGTGCGTTGGGTGAGATCAATCGCCACGCGGCTGTCAGCGGCTTGCGCCATCGCATCTGTGACGACAAGGAACAACGATGAAAATAGTAGTAGAGTTCTCATGGAGTGAAATGCTAACAGCCTGCCGAATGGGTCGCAATGGAATTGTTCAGGGAAGCTCACATTTGCTTTCATCGCTTTCCGTTCAGTAATTGAAATCGGCGGATTGCGTCGGTGTAGATCGGCACGAACATAAACGAAAGTGGATCGAGAGCGGGTGAAGCAGGCCAGCCGCAGCCTGCTGGAATCCGTCCAGAAACTAATCGCCCCGCTGGAGCGTTGGACAGACAAAGAACAGACTCAGGCCGAAGTGGAGGTGTTCATACTCGACCACGTTTACGCCACGTTACCTTCGCCACCATTCACTGACGAAGAAAAGCAGTCTGTAGCCAATCGCGTTTACCAGCACATCTGGCAACAGAGTATTGGTTCCCATACTATTGCCGCGTAACAGTAGAGTTACCACAACGTCAGTTGCTCGGTAATTTTAAACGTGGGTATGCGAACGATTGGTTGTATCCTCACTAGCGCAAGAGTTGTTAACTGTTGGTTGAGTCCATCGAACTTTGGCAATAAGAGAAAAGACAAATTGCCAAATTCCTTAAACTGGGAGTATAATTTGAGGTATGGAAAGCATCACTAAAAACGTCCGTGACATCAGCCCACCTGACAAGCTCGCCTTGGAGCATGTCATTGGTCAGCAATTGAGTGAAAACCAACAAGTAATTATCCAGATTTACAGTATCGATTTACGGTCTGAACCAACAACGACCGAAACTAAATCGGCTCAAGGCCTTCCGGAATGGTGCAACGTTTACGCTGGACTCACCGACAAGCAAGTCGAGGCCGTTGAGCAAACTGCATTGCAACGAGCAAACCTGACGCGGACGACCGACTAATCGCATGCAAGCCGCACTGCTCGACACCGACACGCTGAACGAAGTTCTGAAGCAGAAAAATGCGAATGTCGTTCAGCATGCCACCAACTATCTGAAGCAACATGGCCAATTCGCTATTTCCAGCATGACTCGATACGAGTTGCTCCGTGGCCGTTCATGGTGAGTTCGTTTCGTTCATAAATGTCGCGCCCACGTTTTGGCGGACCGTGACGTTCGTGCAACCGGTGGCCGGCGCGATGGTGCGGACCTTGCCCTGAAAGATGTTGTCGGTCACGAGCAGCGTGTCGCCGCCGGGGGCGAAGGTGATGGCGTGCGAGGCCTTGTCGCCGCTGCTGAAGATGTTGCCGCGCACCGTGACGTTGCCATAGCGACCGTCCGGTTCGTGAGTCGTGAAATAGAGTTCCGCATACTCTTCATAGTCGCCGGTGACGAAGCTGCGTCGTCCGCGACGCGGGTCTTGTTCGCACTTGGTCGTGTTGTTGACAAAGATGTTGTCCGCCAGCACAAAGTTTCTTGGCTGATTGATCCACGAACCCCGGCCTCCATTGCGGAAGGTGTTGCCAACGATGGTCACATCTTCGCAGGACTTCTCAACGCTAATCACCCGCGAGCCGTTGGTGCCATCGACAGTGTTGCCGGTCACGACCGCGTTGCGACAGAACTCGGCCAGAAAAAACGCACCCATCCGCGAACCGGTGATGTGATTGCCACTGAAGACGATGTTCTGACTTTTCTGAATGTGCATCGTGTCGCCAAGCGCGCTGAGCCGACAGCCTCGCACAATCACAGCCTCGCAGCCAACAAGGTCCAGTGCACCCTTGCCCGGTCCGCTTCCCTTCGGCGCGTAAAGTGCAAGGTGAGCGTTAAACAACGGAACCATCAGCTTTGAGTTTACCCCGGAGTCGCTGGCGAACTGGATCGGCGTGCCGCCTGGCTGGTCCGCGATACGGATGAATACAGGTTCGCTCGCCACAATGAAATACTGCCGGCCTCTGACAATGTTCGACGGAAGATCATCATCGTAGAAACAAAGCGATTGCTGTCCCCGATAATCTCGCTCCGACACTGGGAGGGGTTTCGCATTGTCGAAATAGACGGCGTCGTCACCCTGCTTCATTCGAACCGGTCCGCGGATATATTCCGGCGGGAAATATTTCGCGGCGAGCGCCCGTTCGGCTTCGTTGTAATCTTCTGGCCAGACGGTGATCTGCCAGAGATAACCGTAGTCCCACATGAACTTGCCACTGCGTTCAAGCGTGCAGTTCTCTACGGTCACGTTGCGGGCATAAGTGTCGATCTGGCGATCACTGCCCGGCTTCGCAGCGCCCAGAACCGTGATGACCGCGCCGGCCATGCCATCCGAACTAACATCGCGAAAGGTCAGGTTGGCGGTTTCGCCGCCGGAAGTGGTGGTGATCACGATGCCGCGGGTGTTCGCGTTCGGTTCCCATGAATTGTCTGTCCTGTCCGGGTCAAACACACGTCCGACAAAGTGACCACCAAACCAGCGAAAGTCGCTCACGTTCTCACCAGCGAAGACAACCGCCCGAGCCTGATCACCGAGCTTCTCAGGAAGATGAAACCGCGTTCCATACGCAAACACGGTGGTGCGTGAAGCCAGCGGAATTGGTTCAGCACCGTCGAGGTAATAGTCACCAGGAGGAATCGTCACCGTGCCGCCATGGTCCGCCCCTTTTGCAAAGAGAGCCGCGAGTTTCAACCGGTCAACGCTGCCCGGATTCACGCCTTGAGCTTGAAGGCTGATTGGCGACCCAAGCAACAGAAGCAATAGCAGTGCAAAAGTCGTTTTCATATGGCGACCTCGTTCAATGTGCCAGTGTTGCTGCCGAAGGAGTCTGCTTCGATATCGAGCTGCGCTGTCTTCGGCTGGCAGTAGGACGCCGTCGCGCGAAGAAACCGATGGCGTTTAATTTGCCCATGTAGGACGGCCTTTCTAGGCCGTCGCTCTTCATTGCGCACTAACATCATTCTAGTCTCCTTGTGTTGATTTCGACGGCCTGGAAAGGCCGTCCTACGGAGTGACTATCATGCTTCGCATCGCGGAAGCCCCAGTTTGCTTGTTCCCAGGCAGGGTGAATCCAACGGAACCAGACAGACTCTGGAAGACCTGCCTTTTGAGGATTCTTGCCGATGTACTGCACAACGCGGAAAAGATGTTCTTCATCGCGAATGATTCGATCATAACTTTCTTCCTGCCAAAGTACGCCGCTGCGCTGCATGGACTTGTTGACCGAGTGTCCGACGAAACCTTTCCAGCTATCCAAGATCTGTTCCAATTGCCACGCGCCAAGCGGCTTCATAACGACGTGAACATGGTTCGGCATCACAACAAACGCATATGTAGAACAGCGATCGTCTTGGAAAAAGAGCATCGCTTTCGACATAATGTCTGCATTCTTCGAATCGCCAAATACACATTCGCCATACCCTTCGTCCAGCCAGCCTTCGATACGAATGGTATGGCGTCTAGTGAAGTCCTGCCATTGAGCCTCCGTGCGGGGTTCGGGATGAGTACGCTCCCATTCAGCGCGCCAGCGTTGGAGTTCCGCCAGTTTATGCTGCGGAAGCGAGTCAGCTAGTCGAAACGTAACAAAGTACGTTGCACCATCCTGTCGCCAGTGTGGCAGGTGCCTCTTATACATCGTCACGGGAATATCGGGATGGAGTCCACGAAAGCCAGGCGGCGCATCGAGGTTAAATGAATCGTTACTCATCGTGTGTCCTTTTCGTAGGACGGCCTTTCCAGGCCGTCGTTCGCATTCACATCGTTTTCGACGGCCTGAAAAGGCCGTCCTACTTTCTTGCCAACTACGAAGCCACGCGGATAACCAAAATAGGGCCAATGAGCCGACCGAAACAGCGCAAAGTACATCGCCGCGCGTTCCAAGCTGCTCATGTCAGGTTATCCCTGTGGCATTGGTTTGTTTGTTTTGCTTTGATGGTTGATGATCGGTAAAGTAATGAGAGCTGGGAATCCCCAGTTTACTGTTTTATTGGCAGCACAATCCGAGATCCCTTCAACGACGAGTGATAGACAGACTCGGTCGAGATCAGTGTCCTGGCACCGAACGGGCCTTCGCCAGTATTGGAATTGCGATCGTACAGCGGGAACAGAGAACCGCAAATGTCGACTCGAAGTCGATGCCCTTTCGCAATCGTCGCGGCACAAGGACCGAGATCCACCGTGATCTCGTACACTTTGCCGGGTTGCAGAGGCGATGGTTTAAGCAACGAATCTCGATATCGGCCTCGAAGAATGCCGGTGGCAAGATTTTGAGCAAAACCGTCCGGTCGTACATCGACCAGCTTGACGGCCCAATCCGCATCCGGAGTGTCGGCGCTCACAAACAGCTTCGCTTCGACATTGCCGGCAAAGCGGAGCGGCTCAGTCAACACATTGCCGGTATAGACAAGCACGTCGTCTCGGTCTTCGAGCGCACCCTGATCAACCGGTCCCCATACCGCAGCTTTCATCGGCCGCGTCCTCGTGACCGGGCAGGCAGGTACAGGATTCGCCGGATCCGCGCGAAACGTATCGGCGGGTTCTTCGCCAGCAGGTTCTTCGCGGTTCAACTTGCCGGTGCCGCTACGTGTGTTCGCTTTGCTGTCGGAGTGAAGGTAGAACGATGTCGCAGAGAAGCCTTCGGGCGGCCACGTCTGCGCGTCATGCCAAACGTTTTCCCCCATAGAAAAATATCGGACGGGCGGAAACGGCTTGGCGATTGCTGCGGGATCCTGTTTGAGATGGCGATCGAACCAGTCCATTTGAAGTGCTAAAGCATCCACTGCAGCATCAGAACCGAAATCAACTTCGGCGACTGTCGCCTTGCCAACGGTGCCGTGGTCCCACGGACCAAGGACCAGTCGTTGTGCCTTGCGAGTCTGCGGATCGCGAGCCTGCTGCATGATCATGAAGTTCCCGACGGACTCACGTGAGAAGTAGTCGTAATAGCCCACGACATGCAACGCGGGCATCTTCAAGTTGGGCAGTTCGTCTGTCAAATCTAGTCGCGTCCAAAATCCATTCGGTTCAGGATGAGTGAGGTAGGCATCCAGCCATGGCATTGGCCAGCCGATCGCCAAGTCGACATCGCTCAGCGGTAGACGCAGGAGCGCTTCATTCATGTCTGCCGGTTGTACACCTTTTGGCTTAGGAGTGTTGCCAGCCAGCCAGCCTGAAATCAACGACAACCGCACGGCCCCGCCCAGATACAGGTTGCGGTAGAAGCTGCTCCAGGTAGCAGTCGGCGTGATCGTGACCAGTTTGGGTGGATGCTCGACGGCTGCCTGCCATTGCGTCGCACCGACATACGAACTGCCCCACATCCCGATACGACCGTTGCACCATGGTTGATTTCCGATCCACTCAATCGCATCGAATCCATCCTGACCTTCGTTGTTGTAGGGACTGAACACTCCTTCCGACGCAAATTTGCCGCGGCAATCCTGAACGACGGCAACATATCCCGCGGCCGCGAACCGTTCTGCGGCTCCCTTGGCGAGAACCTTGTTGTAAGGGGTTCGCATGAGCACGACCGGAGCAACGTTCGTCGTGTCGTCACGATAGATGTCCGTCGCTAGATTGACGCCGTCTCGCATCGAAACCATCACGGTTTCGACTCGAACGTCGGCGTGTGCCTCCAGCGGCGAGAACAGCAGGGCGGCAAGGAGTACGATGGCGTGTTTCATGTTTTATTTCTTTGTTCTTTGTTCTTTGTTCTTGGTTCTTTGTGCTTTGTGCTTTGTGCTTTGTGCTTTGTGCTTGGTGCTTGGTGCTTGGTTTGGGATGCTCGTCGTCTTGCTGGGCCACGAAGAACTCAGAACGAGGAACCAAGAACGAAGAGGCATCAGTATTTCGGGAAGATGGCCGGGGTCGGGAAGCGGTCTTCGTGGCTACCATCGCCCAGGAATTCCTCCCGAGGCACGTTGACCTTGGGCCAACTGGCGGGGCAGACACGGACGACTCTACCCGGACGGATGCCTTCGATGATGAGGTCCGTCTCAAAACGGATTTGAATGCCACTGCTCCCCAGAGGCACTTCGCCAGTCGACTTGATAACGTCGATGATGGGGCCTTTGGATGCCATGTGCGCTGGGCCATAATCCCCGCCCAGGTGCTTCAACGTGTTCTCGGATGCATTCATCGTGGCGGAGACATCTTTTTTGAAATCGGCGTAAAGCGTTTCGTCCATGCCACCGAACAAGGTTGCGGTCACGGTCGCGCGACCAAACTTGCCATACTCGACGGCGTCGATCCAGGCGGGCATCCAGCGGCTACGGATGAAGGCCTTGTGCACTGCGGTTTGATTGCGGGCGGCGCGTTGCATTGCGTGGTCGTCCAGCCAGATGTCCGAGATGTGGAACCGGGTGAACACGCCATCCGGTGTGGGTTTCCAGGTGATACCAAGCAGGACGGCCTCGCCACTGAGGGGTTTTTTCCCTTCTGCGGGCCACGCGCCTTCGGCGATGAGTTCCTCAATGCTGAGGCTTTCGCGCCCTCGCCAGATTCGGGTGGCAGCATCGAAGGTCATCTTTTCCTCGGTCGAATTGCCGTCTCCTCCTTGCTTTGGTTCGAGGCTGGCTACGATCGTACCCTGCAAATTCTTAAGGTCCACTTCTTTGAGCTTCCAGACCTTACCCTCGCGAAGGCATTGGCTGGGCTCGTCTTCTAGGAGCAGGACGTGGTTCTCGGCGGGGAAGATACCCGCTCCACGGTTGTGGTTCGCGTCTTTCGTCTTACTGTCTATTGGCAATACCGGCACAGAGGATGTCTTCGGGTCCGGCGGGAGGAAGGCTCGGACATGCATCACAGTGCCGAGCGGGATGTCGCGCAGGTCCGCTGGTGCGCCGTGATAGCGGATGATGCCGTAGGGCAACATGGCGAAGGGATGGGGATCGTTTCGAAAAAACATCCCCGCTCCTTGCACGCGGACGCTGCCTCGGCGGTTGGCATGATCCACGAACACCAGTTCGCCTCGATAAGAGAGCGACTTTTCCAGCGGGGGAAACTTCCCCGACTCCGGCCGAAAGACTTCGGTTCCTGGTTCTGGGTTCTTCGTTCTTGGTCCCTCGCTAAAGACAGTCGCTTGAACAAGGAACGAGCAAACCAAGAACCAAGAACCAAGTACAAATAACTTCTTCATAGTTCGATTGCCTTATTGCTATCGCCAAACGCGTCGGTCTCCACACCCATGCGTTGGGCCATCAGGAGCAGCAAGTTGCTCATGTGGGCGTCCGGGTTTGCGGGGCGACTGCAGAGCCCGTAGTGCTCACCGGGCTTGTCGAGCTGGTATCCGTTGAAGTGGCCCTGGTTGAAGTCGAGATGGCTGCCGTGCTTGAGGCCGAGATCCGAACCGCCAGCGAGCACTAGCGGGAGATTGGCGTTACCGTGGCTGTGGCCGTAGGACATGCCGCTGCCGAAGAGTGCCATCGTGGAGCCCAAGAGCGGCTGGCCGTTGACGTCCTTCGTCTCCTCAAGTCGTGAGAGAAAGTAGCTGAACTGTTCGATGGCGAAGGTGTCGTAGATGGTGAGCTTCTCGATGTAGCCTGCGTCGCCGCCATGGTGACTGAGCTGATGCCGCGACTCCGTAATGCCGATCTCTGGAATGGCGAAGGCATCCCCCTCGCCTCCCAAACTGAACGTGGCCACTCGCGTCACATCCGTCTGGAAGGCGAGCACCATGAGGTCATAGACGGTCCGGAAATAGTCGCCCGCCATCGTGGCGGCGATGTCGCGTCCGGTGCGTTTGCGGTCGGCTTCCGAGATGGCGGGCAGCGGCGTGTCGAGCCAGGCATCGGCCCGCCGCGTACGGATCTCCGCCTCACGGACCGAAGTGAGGTATTGGTCAAGGCGTCCTTTGTCCGCCGCTCCCATCTTCTGCTCAAGCCGACTCACTTCCGCGAGGTTGTCATCAAGAACGCTGGCTTTTCGGCGAAGCGCTCGCCGCTGGGCCGCTATGCCCCCTTTAGGTTCCTCGAACAGCGACGCGAAGATTTCACTGCAACGACGCAACGCGGGAAGTTGGACCCCATCCGAAGTCCACGCGAGGGAGCCCTGCGTAAGCGCGATCTCCATCGAGGGGTATCGCGTATGCTGCGCGGTGACTTGCGCCATCTTCTGATCTACGGAGATCGTATTGCGATCCGAAGGGCCGAGTTTTCCACCTGTCAGCCAGACCGAAATACAGTTGTGGTGATGGCTGATGGCTCCCGGATGATGCAGACCGCTGATCGGCGTGATGACCCGGCGGTGCTTTTCCAGAGGCTTGAGTGATCGGGAAAAGTCATATTCTTTACCCGGCTTGGTGATCTGATAGTTCAGCGAATGGACGCCGTTTGCGAGGTAGATGAATGCACTGCGCCGAGGCGTGGCGGACTGTTGCTCGGCCGCTCTGAGCGGGATCATGCATTCCAGCATGGGAAGCGAGATGCAAGTCCCCAAAGCGCGCAGCGCGTGTCGGCGGTCGATCAACCAGGATTGGGAGAGGTAGTTCATGGTTCTTGGTTCCTTGTTCCTTGTTCTTAGTTCTTAGTTCTTAGTTCATGGTTCATGGTTCATGGTTCATGGTTCTTGGTTCTTGGTTCTTGGTTGAGGGTATTCAATAGGTAGCGAATAAAGCCGCCTACTTTGGCGTGTGTCTTCGCCACTTGTTCGTATATGGAGTCGAACTCATCCTGCGAGATGTAGCCCTGATCTAAAGCGACATAGAGTTGACTTTGAACCTCAGTGCATGAACGCTGCGAGTAGCGTAGAAACTTGACGAACTCAGCATTGCTCCCTCCGTCGAATCCTTCAGCGATGTTGTGCATGGTCGAGCCGGACGCACGGGTAATCTGGTCCCGTAGTCCGAAGTCTTTCGCAAACCCTCCTCGCATCGCCACTGCATAGACTCGCTTCGTTAGCTCCCGCGCCAACTGCCAGCCTTCTATGTCTTCAAAGCGTCGGATAGGCATTGTTCGTTCTTAGTTCTTAGTTCTTAGTTCTTAGTTCTTGGTTCTTGGTTCTTGGTTCTTGGTTCTTGGTTCTTGGTTCTTGGTGCTCGGTTGCTGGTCGTCCGGTGAACAAAGAACTAAGAACAAAGAACCATGAACTAGCGCTAGCGCTAACGCTTCCTCATCAGCTCCGACGAAGCCACCGCACGCACGATGTCCTTGACTCGGTAATCGTTCTTCTTCGCGACTTCTTCAATCAACTTGATGCTATCCGAGTCATCCACGGTCAGCACGCGGCGGAGGGAGTAGGTGCAGAGTTGTTCAATGAAAGCTCTCGCGATCTTGTCGCGGTCCTCAAGCAGGAGTTGTTTGAATTGGACGGAATGGGTGAACGGACGGCCGTCGGGCATCACGCCGGAAGCATCCACCAATGGATCCTCACCCACTCCCGTTGGAACCTGCTCGCGAGTGCGCCACTGGCCGATGGCATCGTACTGGTCAAACGCCAGTCCCAGCGGATCGATGTTGCGATGGCAAGCGGCACAACTCGCGTTCTTGGCGTGCGCTTCAATTCTCTTGCGGATCGTGACCTTGGTTCCTGTAGGCGGAATGGGCTCAATCGGATCCACATTGGCCGGTGGCGAAGGCGGGGTCTTGTTGAAGATCGCTTCGCTGAGCCAGACGCCACGGTGCACCGGGCGGTGGCGCGTTCCGTCCGAGGTCAACCCGAGCACCGCGCCCATCGTGAGCAGACCGCCGCGATGGTCCTCGGGCTTGAGCGAGACTCGCTGGAAGCCGTCGGTCTTCAGCTCCGGCAGTCCATAGAAATCACAGAGCCGAGCGTTGGCCATGGTCCATTCGGAATCGAGGAAGCCGTCGATGGGCAAATTTTTCGCGAACATCTCGCGGAAATACTCGACCGGCTCGGCTCGCATGCTCGTCTCTAGCCAGTCGTCGTAGCCAGGGTACAGCTTCTTGTCTGGCGGGAACATGCCCACGCGATGTAGTTGCAGCCACTGCCGCGTAAAGTCATCGATGAAGCGATTGGTCCGGCTGTCTTTCAACATTCGGTCTACTTCATTCTTCAGACCCTCGCCATTGAGCTTCCCACTTTGGGCGGCGGTGAAGAGGTCGTCGTCGGGCATCGAACTCCATAGGAAGTACGAGAGCCGCGAGCCGAGTTCCCAGTCCGTGAGTCGTTCGCGAGCCACTGGATCGCCCTCGACGAGATAGATGAAGTTTCTGGACGTCAGCACACCCTGCATCGCGATCCGATAAGCATTGGCCATCTTTTCGCCCGCCTCGCGTTCGTCGCGGTAGGATTGCAGATAGTCCTCCAACTCACCCTTCTCCACCGGTCGTCGCCAAGCGCGATGGGCCAAGCGATTCAAATGCTCCCCCACCACTTCGGGAGTTGCGTCGTCGGGTGGCAGCACACCGACGCGCCGGGATTTTTCCTCCTCCGTGACCAGCGGCCCCTCCCACTCGATCCAATCGAGGAGCACCGTCGAGAAGATGCCATTCCCGTTGCCGTCGAACATCTGTGGGGCGTTCGGGTTTAGGAGAGAGCTCTCGCTGCTGTGTGTAAAAATATACGACCTCCCAGAGAGCGCATTGCGGAAGGCTGCGCCGCCTCGCCTGTCCACAGCGTCAGTAGCCACCACGCAGAGATGCAGCGACGCAGGCATCTCAAGAAACACCTCGAACTCATAAACCTGCGGACTGTCCTCCTCGGCCGTGATGTCGAATTCGATGAGTCCATCCACGGTCTCCTCACTGGTCTCCTTGCCGATGCTCAGGTGTGCTGGCTGACCACCAGGCGGACGGATTCCACTGGCCTGGAGTCGCATGCGATACAGCCCGCTGTGTTCCGGACCTGTATTTCCAAACCAGTTGGACGAGAGCGCGTTCTGGACTCGACCGGGAAAGAGCAGGTAACGCAGAGGCCGCTTGATGCCGAACCGGTCCAACGCCACCTGCTGGTCCTTCCCGCCGCCGTAACGCAACTCCGCTGCAGTCTTGCGGATTTTGCGAGCCTCACCGGACGTTGTGGGGAAAGCGCGGTCGACCACGATGTCCGCAGCGCGGTAATAGCGGTCCACATGTGACGGCGAGAGCGAAAGCTGCGAGCCGATGCGTTCAAACCCGTGCCATAACGTGTCTTCGTTTAGCTCGCCCGGTTTGGCCGGATCGTAGCGCACGCCGAGCAGGTCATAGACCGTGTTCTGATATTCCTTGCGACTGAGCCGATAGTGCGACACCGCCGGCCGCGCCGCCATCCGTGCCGCTCGGCCATCCTTGAGCAGTGCGTCAAGACTCACCACGAACGTTGCAATCTCGTCCAGAGTCGGTTGCGGCTCTTTCTTCGGAGGCATCTCGCCGCTGTTGATCTTATCGAGCGCCTCCGCCCAGTGGTGCGTGTCTACGCCCGCCTTGAAATCGCGCGACAGCCGGTCGATCCGGATGTCTCCCTCTTGCTTCTGCGGGCCATGACAGCGGACGCAGTGCTTGTCCAGAAACGCTTCAAACCGTTCCGCTCCAGAGACGGCACCGACGAGGCTGAAGATACCGCTGAGGACGAGGCTCGCACGTAACAATTCTCGAATAGGGAACTTGGTCGTTGCCAGTGTCATTACGCCAGGATCTCCTTCACTACGGAGCCATACACATCGGTGAGTCGGAAGTCGCGACCGACATTACGCCACGTCAATCGCGTGTGATCGAGACCTAATAAGTGCAGCATTGTGGCGTGCAAATCGTGAATGTGGACCTTGCCGTTGATGACTTTAAAGCCCATGTGGTCGGTCTCGCCGTAAGTATGCCCGGGCTTGATTCCGCCGCCGGCCATCCAAGCGCAGAAGCTTTGTGGCTGATGCTCGCGACCGTGCGTATCGATCGGTGCTGTACCGCTCAAGTCCTGGCTCCAAGGCGTACGACCGAATTCGCCAGACCATAGTACGAGCGTGTCTTCGAGCATTCCTCGCTGTTTCAAATCTTTGACGAGAGCGGCAACCGGCTGGTCGGTCTGGTTGCAAAGCTTGGGGAGATTGCCGCGAATGTCGCCGTGATGATCCCAGCCATCCATCGTGACTTGCACAAATCGAACACCTGATTCGCTAAGTCTGCGAGCCAACAAGCAGGCCCGCGCATTCTTGTCGGTGTCTTTGCCTCCGACGCCGTACATCTTCAGCGTCTCTTCACTCTCCTTCGAAACGTCAACCAAGCTTGGCGTCTCAGTCTGCATTCGAAATGCCAGCTCCATGTTTTGGATCATACCTTCCATGCTCGTATCGCCATGAAGATCATCGACCAAACGTTCGTTCATCCGACGGGTAAGATCCAGTCGTTTTCGCTGAACAGCTTCGCTTATCGATGCATTCTTGAGGTTCGCTATCGGAGAGCTCTTGCTATCGAGCGGTATGGTTAATGCAGTCCCTTGATGGATAGCAGGCAGAAATGCCGAACCGTAAGTGCGAACGCCCTTTGGATGAATCGTGATAAAGCTGGGCAAGTTCTGATTCTCACTTCCCAGTCCATAACTGATCCACGATCCCATCGACGGACGAACTTCCGTGAAGCTGCCTGTATGAAACTGATTCTCAGCACTCGCGTGTTGAGGATTGTCCGCGTTCATTCCTCGCAACAAACATAGCTCATCGGCGATCTCAGCAAGATTCGGCATTAAGTCAGAAATCATCATCCCCGACTGGCCTCGCGGTTTCACAGGAGCCATCGCGCCCAGCGCAAGAAACTTTTCAGTCCCAATTTGGGTCACGTTGCGGTCCAGCGGTGAATCGATCGCCTCGCCATGCTTGCCGCTGATGTACTCTTTTGGATCAAACAGATCCATTTGCGACGGGCCACCGGCCATGAACAGGAAAATAACCCGTTTGGCTCGCGGGGTTAAGTCCAATGCACGGGCCCCCGAAGCCTTATCCGCTGCATGCAGCATGTCATGCAATGCCAGTGCGCCAAAACCGCAAGCGGCATGTTGTAAACACTGTCGTCGATTCGGAATGAAATTGTTGTTCATGGTGGGACAATACTTTCGTAGGACGGCCTTTCCAGGCCGTCTGTAAAATCGAGACGGCCTGGAAAGGCCGTCCTACAAATGTGGACGCTAATTCAAAACAATTGCCTTGCTCAAAGACGAAATACAAAATGATTCGAGGACATCAAGCTGTGACATAGCTCCTGCCAGACAATCGAGTCAGCAGTAGCTTTATTTGGTTCATGCGTGATAAGCGACTTGGCTTCTTCAAGAAACGAGCTTGCTTCCTGCCGCTCGACGGAGGTAATCGGCCGACCTAAAACGCGAATCCAAAGCTGGTTTAGTCGTTCGTCATGTGCTGCCGACCCGGCTAGCAACGGATCGACCAACGACTTTGCTCGTTTACGAAATAGGTCGTTGTTCATCAAGAACAGCAACTGAGTTGGAACGACCGTTTGATTGCGTTGACCTGCGATCTGTGCCGGATTAACAAAATCGAAGTAAGTCCTGACGCGATCGTCGTTGGTAAAGCCGTTCCGCATGACGGGTAAATAAACGGTTCGTTCAAATTCCTGAGACGGCCGAGGTTTGCGATGCGTATAATTGGGAGGATTCACTCCCTTCTGGACCAAAGCCCCGGTGTTCTCGACAACTTCGAGAACCAATGCTGGCCCTCCATGACTCTCTCGTAGCTCACCGCTGACGGCAAGGATCGAATCTCGGATCGCCTCAGCATCCAATCGCTGCCGATTCATTCGCCAAAGAAATCGATTGTCCGGATCGCCCAGTGTGCCTGCTACATTGGGGTTCGCGCTGCTGAGTCGATAGGTACGACTCAGGACCAACGAGCGAATCAAAGTTTTTTGCGACCAGCCATCCTTCATGAAGCGAGTCGCAAGGTGATCGAGTAACTCAGGATGACTTGGCACTTCGCCGCGAACGCCGAAATAATCGATCGATCGCACAAGTCCTTCACCGAACAGCTTTTGCCAGATGCGATTGACCGTGACGCGAGCTGTAAGTGGATTCTTGGTGTCGACCAGCCAATCCGCCAGTTGCAATCGTCCGCTTTGTCCACTGGGGATTTCAGGAAAGTCCTTCCACGAAGCGACTCTCAGCGCGCCTCGCGGAACGATCTTGCCCGGAGCATACGGGTTTCCGCGAATGTAGACTGGCATGTCAGCCGGCTTCTCGCCATCGTGCATTGCGAACGCTTGGGGAACTTTGGAGGAGAAGAACTCTGCATGCTGGATCTCTGTACCAAGTGTCTTGAGCTTTTCGGTCAGTTCGTCCCTCTGCTTAGTCAGCGAGTCCTTCGTAGCAGGCACACCCCCTGCGTCTCGGCTAGACCGTTCAGGATTCGATTGTGCTTCCTTGCTTTTTTCGCTATCGGTTTTATCATTTTTGATTTCACTGTTGTTGGCGGACGGCACACGGAGTGTGCCTGCTACCTTGTCATCGGCAGCTGCTTTTTCGAGCTTCGCGATTTGAGCAACGATCGCTTTCTTCTCGTCGTTGAGCTTGGTTTGTTCGGCCTTCAAACTTGCAATCTTCGCCGAATGTTCTTCTTCGAGCTTTTTCCGCTGCTCAAGCTGCTCAGGAGTTTCAGGAAGCTCGGTTGCGTTAAGCGTACTCCAGACTCCAAACGGAATCTTGCGTGTCGATGGCGAACTACGTAGCATCCCGGCGATCCCGTAATAGTCATCGACTCCAATCGGATCGAACTTGTGATCGTGGCATCGTACACAGCCTAAGGTCATGCCGAGGAATACAGTTCCAATTTTGCTGACCTGCGTATCGATATGATCGGTCTCCATCTTCGGTTTGTCCGGTTCAACAATCTCGACATCACCCAACATCAAGAAACCAGTTGCCGTAATGTTGTTGGCTTTCTCCTGAGGTGTAGAAGCCTCCATCAAATCGCCCGCTATCTGCTCGCGAACGAAACGATCGAATGGCTTGTCATTGTTGAAAGCTTCGATCAGGTAATCGCGATAACGCCAAGCGTGCTGAGCGAAAACACTGTTCGATGTGCCGATCATGTCGGCATAACCAGTCAGATCTAGCCAGTGCCGTGACCAGCGTTCACCGTAGGCTCGTGAATCTAGCAATCGATCCACGACTGTCGCGCAGGCATGCGGAGAGTTGTCTCGAATAAATGCATCGATCTCGGTATGCGTCGGTGGAAGACCAGTCAGATCGAGACTTACTCGTCTTAGCCATGTGTAGCGATCCGCATCCCCAACGGGTTGAATACCAACCTCTTCTTGCTTAGCAAGAATAAATCGATCGACCGGATCGAGCGGCCACGATTGGTTGTGTACGGAAGGTGGCTGAGGATCTGCAACCGGTTGAAAGGCCCAGAATTTACGACCTTCGTCGAGGTCGATCGTTCGATCGGTCGGTAGCTCATCAGCCACACGCGGATCAGGAGCCCCCATCGCAATCCAAGCTTGAAAATCGGCGATGATAGAATCCGCGAGCTTTCCCTTGGGAGGCATTTCCGCATCCTCATAGCGCAGCGCCTTGAGGATGGCACTGCGTTCAGGCTCATTGGGGACAATAGAAGCACCGCTGTCGCCGCCTTTCAGCAGTCCGGCCCGATGATCAACACGCAATCCAGCTTGTATTATCTTGGAACCGGCCGCATGACATTCGTAACAGTGTTCAACAAGCACTGGTCGTATCTTCTTCTCAAAGAACTCCAATTGCTCCAGTGTAAGATCTTCTTTCCCGTGGGCCGTCAAACAAAGTAGTAGGCACACTCCGTGTGCCGTAACCAAGCCACACCAAGTACTTAATCGAGCCAAGAAAGGAAAGATCGCTCGGAATGCTCGATGGATTATGAAAAAGGCGATACAAGCGGACGGCACACGGAGTGCACCGTTTACTTTAGGACTATTTCGCATTCGTAAACTCCTGTAGCTTAAGTCGATCGAGAACGGCTTGCATGTGCTTGCGCATCGCAAGTTCTGCCGCATCGGGATCATGATCGCGAACCGCTTTCAAGACCGCCTTGTGCAGCTTACGTCCAAGTTGATTTTCACGCTGAGTCGGTGTCGTGCGAACCATCTGGGTCAACACAAATTCGTAAATTACCTCCATCAGGTTTTGCATCAAGACGTTGTCAGCGATCTCGATCAACTTTCGATGAAAGCGGAAGTCGATTTCCAGCGCGTCTGCGTAAGGCAGTTCCTCATCATCCAGTTGATTGAGCAGCGCCGAGAGTAGTTCGATGTCCTTAGCCGTTGCTTTCTCCGCAGCCTGTCGAGCGGCCTGGACTTCAATTGCCGAACGCAATTCAGCATACGACAGCAACTCCTGCGGCGAAATCGTCACCGCAGACTGCAGCAATCGCACACAGTTAGCCAAGCTGTTTGTATCCCCAACGAATGTGCCGCGACCACGCTGGATGTCGACCAAACCCAAGCTTTGAAGTCGAGCCAACGCTTCACGAAGCACTGGACGGCTGACCTGCAACTGTTCCACGAGTTCATGCTCGCCGGGAAGCCGCGAACCGGCGGCGAGCTTCTGATCTTTGATCACTCGGACAATCCGGTCCACGACCAAATCCACCGTGGTCCGTCGCTCAATTGCTGCCAACTGCATCAACCATCTCCCAACGCGAGGCCTCTTGTCACCTAGCCAACTTGTAATACATGTTAACAGGATGCTGGTCCTCGCTCAAGCTGACGAGGGGAGTGAGTCAAGAATTTGATCACGGACCAATATCCAAGGGGCTGAAAACAACCGCGCCCGCAGAGTTCAAGCACAGTCCTCGTTGGATTTGTTCGCCTTCGAGCTTTCAGGCTGCCACCCATTTTCGTACTTTCTCCACCGAGTTACGCCGCATTATGACCGGAAGATTGAGCCGGGACCGCAGTTTATCGCCTATAATTTGGGTACGGATCAGATCTGGGATTTCTTTGGAAGACGCCTTATGGCAACAGTACCCAAGCATTACATAACCCCTGAAGAATATTTGCTCTGCGAGAGAAAGGCCGAGTTTCGGTCCGAGTACTTTCGTGGCGAAATGTTTGCCATGGCGGGTGCGTCGGCCAATCACAACTTGATTGTCGGCAATTGCATACAGACTCTCGGTCAGCAGCTCAAGAAAAAGCCCTGCCGGGTCTATCCGAGCGACTTAAAGCTTCGGATTGAAACGACCGGCTTGTACACCTATCCAGACCTTTCGGTCGTTTGCGGCGAACCTCAGCTTGAATCGGATGCAGGTGATGTGCTGCTGAACCCGGTAGTGCTCGTCGAAGTCCTCTCAGATTCCACAGAGGCATACGATCGAGGGAAGAAATTCGAACACTATCGAACCATTCCAAGTTTAAAGCATTACGTTTTGATCGCCCAAGACCGACACTCGATCGATTGCTTCACGCGATCCACCGACGGCAGTTGGAATTTGACGAGTTGCCAAGGTCTCGACGGGAAGATCATGCTGGATGCGATAGACAGCGAGTTGGTCGGAGCCGAAGTCTACGACAAGGTCGTTTTCGCAAACTAGAAAAGCTTGAAGCATCACTGCTTTTGGGCAACTTTATTTGTCACGTCTCGTTATGATCAGGAATGCAAAACCGGGACCGCGAGTATCGGCTATAATTCGATGTACGGATCAGATCTGGGATTTCTTAGGAAGACGCCATATGGCAACAGTCCCCAAGCATTACATAACCCCTGAAGAATATTTGCACCGCGAGAGAAAGGCCGAGTTTCGGTCCGAGTACTTTCGTGGCGAAATGTTCGCCATGGCGGGTGCCTCGGCCAATCACAACTTGATAGTTCTTAACGCAGGCTCCCACCTACGGGAGCAGCTCAAGAAAAAGCCCTGCCGGGTCTATCCGAGCGACTTGAAGCTTCGGATTGAAACGACCGGCTTGTACACCTATCCAGACCTTTCGGTCGTTTGCGGCGAGCCTTTGCTTGAATCGGATGCAGGTGATGTGCTGCTGAACCCTGTAGTGCTCGTCGAAGTCCTCTCGGATTCCACAGAGGCATACGATCGAGGGAAGAAGTTCGAACACTATCGAACCATTCCAAGTTTAAAGCATTTCGTTTTGATCGCCCAAGACCGACACTCGATCGATTGCTTCACGCGATCCACCGACGGCAGTTGGAATTTGACAAATTGCCAAGGTCTCGACGGAAAGATCATGTTGGATGCGATAGACAGCGAGTTGGTCGCAGCCGAAGTTTACGATAAGGTCGTTTTCGCGAACTAGAATAACTCAACGCATTTACATGAGTGAATCTGTGGTTGCGGCCCCTTATTCGCCATTGCCAGTTGCAACTACACAGGAGTGTTCTTGTGCAGACCCCTCGCGCCTGAGTGTGGTTAGTGACCTGACTCGGGCTCAGTCCCATTCAATATCCTCTGGCCCTGGCCCATTGTGAATTGGAATCGAATATCAATAGGAGTGGTGTTTGTATGGCCGCTGAAATGGAATTGAAACGGATCCCGTCACCACCGCGAATTGTCGCGACTAGCGGGATCGTTTTCTCGGGGCTTTTTATCGCCAGTCTCGTGCTTATCCGTTTGGCTGCTCCAGCGGATCCGAAAGATCCAGGCGTATGGCTTTCGGACCCAGCTTTACGAGACTGGGTCTCGATGTCCTTGAACCTCGTTCCATTTACCGGGATTGCGTTCCTGTGGTTTATGGCTGTCCTCCGCAACCACATTGGGCTGTTGGAAGATCGTTTTTTTGCAACCGTGTTTCTTGGTAGTGGCTTGCTCTTTGTAGCCATGCTTTTTGCAGCAGTCGCCGTCACCCGAGGACTGATGGATGCTTTCGCCAGCGCCGATGGTATTCTTGTCCAACCGGAAACGTACCAACTTGGTCGTAGTATGGCATTTGCTCTGATGAACACATTTTGCATGAAGATGGCGGCGGTGTTCATGTTCGTCACGAGTACGATCGGACTTCGCACAGCGGTACTCTCACATTGGTTATCGTTTGTTGGCTTCTCGTTTGGATTGGTACTACTCCTGGTCATCGCCGACTTTGCCTGGATTGCACTCCTGTTCCCGTTGTGGGTTCTACTTGTGAGTGCGTTCATTCTTTACAAAGGATTCAATAAGGATTCTACAAATCCGGTTTCCGACAGAGTAGGTGAATCGCAGGCGGAAAGGCGTAACGACCATTTCAACGCATAGAAGTCAATCAGCGTAATAACCTAATTCTTTGTAGCGGGGGCCATTTATCGAGTTATTCTTAGATGAATATCACCCCTATCATTATCCATAGCGTGTCACCATGGGAAAAGGCAAAAAGTCATTTGCCAAATCGGAAGAATCGCAACCCCTAGAGACCAGTCCCTCGCTCATGTCGCACCCGACATTGGCGGAGCTAGTTGCAATTGGGAAGAGTCTCCGCGATACATGCCCGCGCGAGTCGCACGCGGCCTGGAAACCTTCCGCTAACCGGGCGCGTCCCCTTGCCTTGATGGAGGAATCGAACAAGGGCCGCATGCCACAGCTTGTACCGATCCGTCACGGCCGCATGATGAAGTCGCCGTTTACTTTCTATCGAGGAGCGGCACTCAACATGGCTGCAGATTTGGCCAACATGCCTTCGACCGGGATCCGGGTGCAGGCCTGCGGCGATTGCCATTTGCTAAATTTTGGAGCGTACGCAACGCCCGAACGTCGGGTGATCTTCGATATCAACGACCTCGACGAGACTCTCCCTGCGCCTTGGGAGTGGGACGTGAAACGCCTAGCCGCTAGCTTCGTGCTTGCTTGCCGCGACAACGGCTTCAGCGAAGAAGATGCCCGCGATGCCGTGCTGAAGTCCGTGCGGTCGTATCGGAAACGCATGGCTGAATACAGCGAGATGAGTGTGATGGATGTGTGGTATGCGAGCATGGACGTCGAAGAAGTGATCTCGGCGCTCGAAGATGAAGAGACAAAAAAGCGAGCCAAGAAACGCCTGGAAAAGGCTCGCGAACGCAGCGTGCTTGAACACGATTTTCCTGAACTTGCCATAAGTACCGGCCTCGCGCCAACGATTAAAGAAAGTCCACCCTTGATATTTCACTTGCGTGACCAGGAACACGAAGTACAAATGGCAACGATCAAAAAAGCGTTTTCGCACTATCGAGAAACGATGCAAGAAGACCGTCGATTGCTTCTCGACCGTTTTAAACTGATGGACGTAGCGATCAAGGTCGTCGGAGTCGGTAGCGTTGGAACCTACTGTGGCATCTTGCTGTTGATGGCCAGCGAGCACGATCCTCTTTTCCTCCAATTCAAACACGCACGTCCATCCGTACTCGAAGCCTTCGCGGGTAAGAGCCTGCACTCCAACCACGGTCAGCGTATTGTTCACGGTTGCCGGATGATGCAATCAGCCAGCGACCTCTTTCTTGGATGGACCGAGGGAGCCGAAGGTCGACAATTTTACGTACGTCAGTTGAAAGATATGAAAGTCAAGCCGATGGCCGAGATTTTCTCGCCAAGCGTCATGCTCGAATACGCAAGCTTGTGTGGTTGGACGTTAGCTCATGCACATGCCCGTTCCGGCGAACCCGCCAAGATCAGCGGCTACTTGGGTGAAAGCGACAAATTTGATCGAGCCATCGCGGACTTCTCTGTCGCGTATGCGAACCAAACCGAACGTGACCATGAGGAATTGATGAAGGCCGTTCGATCAGGAGAACTGGAAGTCTTTGTCGAAGAACTGTGAGAGACAGCGAAACGCGAACCTACTTGAGCTGACTTCGCGAAATGCACTCGACTACAATCAAGTGCTACGGCAGCTTGACTCGAAACGTGGATAACAAAAGGCTCAATCATGGTGACGGTCGACAAATTTCTTCTGCTGAAGCTTCATCCTTGTGCGGAAGGGTTAAGCGACGAAGTCGTACACGACATAGGCAATCAATGCGATCTACTGCGTTGTGAATCAGGCGAGATTCTACACAAAGCGAATGATCCGATGCCGTTCGTTTATCTCGTGATCCACGGTCGCGTTAAGCTCTCGCTCATCGACATTCAAGGGAATGTTTTGCTGGAGCGATATCAAGTGGCTGGAACACAGGTCGGGGCATTGGCCGCCGCGTCGGGCGAACCGTCTCCCATGCAGGTCGAAATCGTCGAACCCTCCACGTTGCTCCGTCTAAACTATCAAACGCTATTCAAATTGACCAAGCAACACGACATATTCCGTCAGAATATGTCTCGCATCATCGCGGAAGCGGTCAATGGCGCGCTGATGGGAGAGCGACGAAAGAAGTTGCCACGGCTGATTTCTATTTTTCACCAATCGCCATCAACCAGGGAACTCTCGCGACGATTGGTGATTCGTCTACATGATTTGGGACAGAATGCGTACGTCGTTCATGACCAGCCGAATTGGACTCCAGTCGACGGAGTTCCTAACTATTGCATGCTGCAAAACGGCCGTTACGCTTCCGATTCGGAAGTCCGTCAAGAAATCGACAAGATGCCTGATCGAAAACCGATTATCCTCGACCTGGATGCGGCAATCCCAATTAAGAGGATATCGGACGTCGTCGAGATAAGCGAGAAGGTTTTCTGGTGCGTCACCCCCGACACATGGCGAAAGGCCGCTGCTCTACTTGTCGAGATCGAACATCAATCTCCGAATTGGCGGGACAAAATCAATATTGTTTGGTTGCTACCCGGCAGCATGCTCTGGGCGCCACTGGCTCCCGAGTTGAAGTCGCTTGCGATTCGAGACTTCAAGGTGTCTCTCGATGAACCACCCGAACATCGAAGCCGAGTCATGTTGAATGGTTTCGAACGTATCATTCATGAGATGCGAGGAGTTCGAATCGGCTTAGCGTTGGGCGGTGGTGCGGCGAGAGGCATGGCCCATTTGGGCGTCCTCCGCGTGCTCGAAGAAAACGGTATTTGCGTCGATATGATTGCCGGCACCAGCGCTGGGGCAATGACGGGAATCTTGTACGCTTCGGGAATGAACCCAGCGTACAGCACCGAGTGCTTCGTAAAGGACTTAAGTCCCCCATGGTTCTTTCGAAAAATACCCAACGGTAGTCACTGGTATCTACTGTACATGTATCGGAGATGCCAATTTGATCCGCTATTGAGAAAGTACTTAAAGGACAGTCGGCTAGAACAACTGCCGATTCCCGTTCATTCGGTCACTGTAGATCTGATCAGTGGGAAACCGATCGTGCGCCAGGAGGGAGACTCAGTGCACGCCGTCCTCGAGAGTATCAACGTACCCGTTTTATCGAAGCCGATTAACCGAGATGGTAGAGCGTTGGTCGATGGCGGCATCATTAACAATGTACCAGCCAACACCCTTGTGGCGAAAGGATGCAATTTTGTCATCGCGGTTAGCGTTACGGCAAAGATAAAACAGGAATTTGCAAAGAATGGACCGGATACTCTGACAGCAAAAATGAAGTCGGCGTCGGTACTCGAAACCATCATGCGGACGTATGTTGTACAAAATGTCAATATGAACTCGGTGGGAGTGCAACCGGCAGACTTTGTGATTCAGCCGGATGTACGAGATTTTGATGTTACCGAGTTTTCGCGAGCCGACGAGATGTCTACTATAGGTGCACAGACGACTCGCGAGTCGCTGCCGCAATTAAAGCAATTGCTGTCACGAGTCGACAGCAAACTATTTGAAGACATTTAGTTTTGCTCCTTCGCCTTGTTTGAACTCAAGCAGAATAAGTTAATTGGAATTGATATGGATATTGAGCCGCTTGATCACATACCTCTTTGGTGCTTCTTTGTCGTCGTAATCGTTCTTTCGATCTTGACAGTGGAGTTTGGGTATCGCTTCGGGAGATGGCGACTTGCTCACAAATCAGAAGAGCGGGAAACACCGGTGGCGGCGATGGTCGCGTCTATCCTTGGTTTGTTGGCGTTCATACTCGCATTCACATTCAGCATGGCGGCGAGCAGGTTTGATGCACGCCGCCAAGTCGTGCTTGAAGAAGCCAACTCGATCGGCACTACCTATCTGCGGAGTCAGCTTTTGCCTGAACCGCAGCGGTCGGAGATTGTCAAACGACTCCGCGAGTACACAGCGATTCGTGTACAGCCTCTCAACATGGGCATCATGAAGGATCTGATGAAGCAGTCAGATGAATTGCTGAAGCAAATCTGGTCGCAAGCCGTGATGGCTGCCGACAAGGATCCAAGATCCATTACGACAGGCCTGTTTCTGCAGTCGCTTAATGAGACGATCGATATTCATTCCAAGCGTGTCTTCATCGGGCTTCGCAATCGAATCCCGCTTAGTATCTGGATAGCACTCTTCAGCCTCACGCTACTGGGCATGTTTTCGATTGGATATCAAGCCGGGCTTTCCGGAACACACCGTTCGCCCGAGATGCTCATCATGACGCTATCCTTTACTCTTGTGTTGTACTTGATTGTCGACCTAGATCGCGGGCAAGAAGGCTTTCTGAAAGTGAGCCAACAGGCAATGATCGATGTTTTAAACACGTTGGAAAACAGCAAGCCATAACGGGACGGGACGTAGTACTCACATCTGCACCGAATATCTCGTCGGCAGGTTCAAGATTTCGTTTCCCCGCACACTTTTTGGTTGATCGAGTTCTGAAAACAAAACCTTTACCAATGACTTCCTTATGAAAATTTACTGCCTCTTCTTCGTTGCCTTACTAATGGGGAACCTGGCCGCACTGAACGCTGCGGCTGCTGAAAAACCGAACATCCTCGTCATCCTCGCTGACGATCTAGGCTGGTCGGACCTCGGGTGTTACGGAGGCGAGATCCGCACCCCGAATCTCGACTCGCTCGCGGCGGACGGACTGCGTTTCACGCAATTCTATACATGCACGCGCTGCTGTCCGTCGCGTGCTTCGCTGCTCACGGGGCTTTATCCGCATCAGGCAGGCATTGGGTTAATGACATCCGATCAGTCCGCGAAATTTCCTGGCGCCGGCGACAAAGGCGAAGCATTTCCAGGCTATCGAGGAGCTTTGAATGCGAGCTGTGTGACCATCGCACAAGTGCTTAAGCCTGCCGGCTACCGCACGGCTGCTGCGGGAAAATGGCATGTCGGTGACAGAGAAACGCCGACCAAACGCGGCTTCGATGACTTCTACGGCTTCGTCGGTGGCTATGGAGTCGACTCATGGGAACCTCGCATGATGACTCGATTGCCCTCGGGTAGTCCGCAGCGAACTTACAAAACCGGAGAATACTTCGCAACCGACGCGATCACCGATCATGCTCTGGATTTCCTAACCGATATGCGAAAATCAAGCGCGCCTTGGCTGCTCTACATTGGGTATCAGGCCCCGCATTTCCCTGTGCAATCGAAACGCGAGGACATGACAGGCTACTCGGAAATTTACGCCCAAGGCTGGGACAAAATTCGTGAGCAACGTCTAGGGAGGCAGACGAAAATCGGCCTCGTTCCTGAGAGCACCGCGCTGACACCACGAAGTCCTATTCCCCATCCCGTCGCCTCCAAACGCCTCGGCTCGTGGTCTGATGACGGGCGAAATCCCGCGTGGGATTCGCTGCCAACCGATCGCCGCGCAGACCTCGCGCAGCGCATGGCTGTTTATGCGGGAATGGTCACGGGCATGGACCGCAATATCGGTCGCCTGCTTAATGACCTCAGATCCAACGGCGAGCTCGATAACACGCTTATCCTATTTCTCAGCGACAACGGTGCGTGCGCAGAGTGGGAGCCATTTGGATTCGAGATGTTGCCGACGGCAAATCCCGTACCCGGCGCTGGGATCAACCAGGGGACGCAAGCACTGCCGAACAAAATCTACCGAGGTGATGAACTTGCGATGATGGGCCAACCAGGATCGTTCCCGAGCTACGGCTCGGGCTGGGCGAACGCATGCAACACACCTTGGCGACTCTATAAACACTACGGCCACGAAGGGGGCATCGGTACGCCGCTCATCGCGCACTGGCCATTGGCCACAGGGAAAGACAAGAACAAAGGTCGGTTCGTGAACGAGCCGGCGCATCTCATTGACATCATGACGACGTGCGTGGACATCGCAGACGCAAAGTATCCCGCTGAGTGGGATGGAAAGAAAGTCCTCCCAATGGAAGGCTTGAGCCTCCGCCCGTTGCTTGATCCAACCGATGGTCGCTCAGCTTCGCGGTCTCCCCGTCTCCTAGCCTGGGAGCATGAGGGTAACCGCGCGATTCGTGAAGGCAAATGGAAACTCGTCTCCATTGGCGCCGCGCCGTGGGAGCTTTACGATATGGAAGTCGACCGCGTAGAAATGAATGACCTCGCCGCATCCCAGCCGAAGCGAGTGACCGACATGTCCGCGAAATGGGAAACTTGGGCGAATCGCACGAAAGTACTTCCAAGACCCGTGGCGCCGCGCGTAGCGAATCCTAAACCTTAGATTGGAAGAGCAATAACTCTTTCCTGCGAGGCGCGACGAACTTACCAAGCAAGTCCGCACAGGTGCAGACTGGCTCATCAAGTTACAACATCCCACCGGCGTGTTTCCATTTCCCATTGTTGCGAGACGCTTGGTTGGCACCGCTAACGTTGGATCGGAAATCGAATGGTCCGATGGCGAGCAAAGAAGGGCTTCGAGCGAGTGACAAGGGTTTCTTGGACATGAGCGTCGAAGATTACTTGCGATTGTTAGTTTGGACAGGTCAACAAAAGCGATCGGACAAGAAAGGCTCGATTCCTGCGGACTATGCGCCTGTATTGGAACGAGTTGGCATTGATGCTGGAATGTGGATCGACTTGGTATGGAATTTCAAAAAGTACTTTGGAAAGAGCCGAGGTGCCGGATCGCCCGATCGAATGCGTGAGATGGCAGCCTCGGGAGGCAAGATGTTCCAACCGGGCCAGAAGCTGGCTCGCAA
>JAIPFP010000038.1 GCA_021736575.1 Pirellula sp.
ATAGTTGGCATTAGCCTGCTCCGTTCCGCTACTTAACAATGAGTTCGCCGTTCATAACCATCCAATGACCTGGGAATGTACACAAATAGGGATATCGTCCCGGCTTCTTTGGGGCTTCGAAGAATATGGAGAACTCTTCCTTTGGGTTGACGATATCGGTGTAGCAAATCACGTCCTTGCTCTCCGGGACGTAGTGTCGCAAGTAAGCGTCTGGATCATTAACCAATCGATTCGTCATTTCTCCAATCTTCTCAAGCGTCCCAGGTTGGAGCAGCGCCCAGTTGTGTGGAACCACGTCTGGATTTGCAAACGTAAGCTTGATCTTTTCGCCCGCCTTCACTTCAAGTGTCTTGGTCGAAAATTGCAAGTTATCTCTCGATTCAATCCTTACCGCCCTTGCTTGGCCGATTGGTTTTAGCCAAGGGTTTGGAATGCTCCGGTTGAGCCATTCCAAATCACGAGTCATCGGATGGGGCTGCAAGACTTTCTCTTTTTGGGGCTGATAGTTCGCAATATCGGTGCGATCGTTGTCCATGGCGTGCACGGTCGCAAACAGTTCTTGCCATTCTTCTTTTGCAACTTGAACTCGCAGGTGCAGTTGACTGCACAATTGGAGTTCAGGAATCTCAAGGAACAGAGTGAAGCCATCATCGAGGACGTGCGAGGCGGCGATCGTCAACGCATCATGGCCGATCATGGGTGGATGCAAAACAGAGTATTCCTTCGACCCATAACCGGGCGAGTAGCGGTAGTTCCAGCATTGTGCAAAATGAAGCGAAGCTTTCTCCGCATAGTCGCCGTCAATCGGCTTGCGAAATCGAATCGCAATTCCGTTTCCGTGGACATGGAAACCGCTGGGCATTTGGACATCCTGGCCCGTATAGCGAAGTCGCTGAAAACAACCCGGATCGGGCGTATACGATCCCCAACCGTTCATGCCAGATAGATAGAGCAAACCGTCTTTCTTGTTGACGTGAGCGCGATGCACTCCAGAACGGTATTCGCCTGGCAAAACAACCACGGCTCCTTGCCATCTTTCGCCGACTTGATCTCGCAAAACCAAAAAGGCTCGGCCGGCACCGTACGAGGTATGCACCATGTTCTCATTCAAAGGTCCCATTCGAGCATCATCGACCCAGACTTGTCCGCCGCTCGAATTGTCTAACCCGCGAGGCAAATACAAGAGTGGCAGTTCAATCTGTTGACCTTCGCGCGGCCCCTTGTGACCGTAAAAGGGTGGGGGATTGGATTCAAAGTCCGCTGCTTGGCTGGATCTACTGCTCTTCGGGCTAATTTGGTAGATCATCGAGGCGGGAGTCCAATCTCCTTCGGAAGCGGGCATCGTCAATGTTCCGTCGGGGAGAATTCCGAAACCGTCTGGATTTCGGAGGCCGGTCGCGATCACTCTAGCATCTTTGCCATCGCTCGAAATTTGAACGATCCCTTGATTGCCGGACGCGATGTAGAAGTTGCCAAGCGAATCTCGCTGCAAGCCACAAATGTAGTCGTGCCCACCGGGCGAGGTTTTGAACGCATTCGAAAAACACTCATACCAGTCGCATTCACCGTCCCCGTTTAGATCGTTGAGGCGAGTGATTTGATTTCGACCAAGCACATAGATTCGGTCCTCATGAACGACCACGCCTAATGCTTGGTGCAAACCGCTTGCAATGCGACGCCAACTCGCTCTCGAATCGACCCGTGGAACTAGTTTTTCGTTCGACTTGCTCGGGTCGTACGCGATTCCTTGAACACGCCACACGTCGCCCTGCAACGTGACTACGATTGCCGACCCGTCGCTAAGAAATGCGTGATCGCCACAATACAATAGTGTCTTCCAAGGATTGTTGAGCGGTAAACCGATCGTGTCGATCGCAAACCCATCGCCCGTGCCAAGCGTTATCGGAGTATCGATCGTTTGCGGCCATTGAGGGGGGCCACCCACTAGGAGATTTCGCAGTGGATGTGTCGTCTTCGGTGCAACAATTCGTTTGAGCGTTCCCTTTGCGATGGATGGCGCATCGATGTACTCGATTCCATTTACCAAATAGGAAAACAAGATTTGGTCGCGATGGACGTAATAGCCACGATATTGAATCTGAGCGTTCGCGAACTGTGGCATCAGCTCCCGAATCGATCGCGTCTCTTTGGAAAGTCCCTGTTCGTTCCCCAAAATTCGCACCCCGTCCATCAGTCCATGTCGCACGTTGGAGTACCTGACGAATCCGCCGGTCCAGAATTTTTCATAAGCAAACGACTCTGGGTTAAAGCAAGCGGACCAAGCTCGATTGGGCCCAACGCGAAAGCAGACGGCTCTCGCAATGGGCTTGGGATTTGTGACTAGGACATTGCACAAGACCAGCCCTTGAACCGATGCATTCATCTCCTCGCCTTGCCAATAGGCTTCATCTTGGTTGCCCCAATGCCCGAACGTCGCACCATCCACTCCTGGAAACTGAGCCAGCAACTTAGGACGATTGACTTGTCCGGAGAAAAACGTGGCTTGCTTGGTGTAAAAGTCATAGATGCGGTCACGATTGACTCGCTCGGTCCGAGCGGGGTGTTGTTCCGGATGAATGGGCTCGCGAACCAGCGGAAAGGTGGCTGGCTCATGGGTGTTTGCAGATCGAACGGTCGCTTCGATGGCGGGCAAGTCAATATCGGCTCTCGTTCCGAGTCCGACCAAAAACGCCAACAGATCGGCTTGATTCTGGTCGGTAAGCGAATCGACCAAGCCCATCGGCATCAACGAAAGTCCGTCGGCTCGTCTTTCAATTTCCGCACGATCGATTTGGGTCAAAACCTGAGTTGCAGGGTCCTTTAAAACCAGTGTTTTTTCCGTGGAATCCTTATTCGAAATGTAGCCTGTCAAGAACACTCCATCGGTCGTTTCGATTTTGACACTTTGGTATTCAGGAGCCACCAAACGGTTTGGCCAAAGCAAACTTTCGGCCAACTGCGATGGTGTTCGTTGTTTCGAAGTTAGGGAGAGATCTGGTCCAATGATGCCTCCGGCGGATCCAATTCGATGGCATGAAAAACATGCGGCTTTGGCTTGCGTATAAACGCTTAAGCCGCGTTCAAAATTTCCGCTTGTCGAGGATCGTAGAACAAGATCATCGACTTTTTCCTGCGAGAAAGGCTCTGATGCTACAGGGTCCGTGGACTGGCCAGTCGCACAAGCAAACGGTATCAACGCGGAAAAAAGTGCAATAAGGCGAGTGGCAGAATGAAATCTAGCAGTCCACGGTTCCAACGCGGGGAGCGAGAGGACGCTGGAGAGTTCATAGTGATCTTGTGCTTGCATTCCACGAAGTTCTATATTGAGGGAGTTTTGCAATGGTTAGGTCGAGTTGGAATAAGCTGCTCGTCCTTTATTCTAGCGAATGGGAAAGATCGATGCCTTACGACTGGATAGTCAATCGCTGGCGAATCTTGAATAAAGTCAGTCAGTTCGGGATGATGATACTGTTTTTCTCCGTGCGGCTGGTATACGGTCAGGAACCCACCAAGCCTGTTTCAAATTTGCCCGACATGAGCGATTTCTTTGATACCGTACTTGAAAACATTCCAGTAGAGGAAAGGCCAACCACGCAAAACTTAGCTTTGCCGGACTCGTTGGACCAAGTGATTGTGCCGGCCACTGCAGATGAAAAGCAGGAGTTGTCGTCTTGGGTACGATGGTTGGTGCTGCGCAATCTGCCCCCCAATTTTGAAGACAATCGAAAATGGGGTACGAAAAAAGAAGTATTCGATGGGATCGATTTTCGACGTGAAGGTTGGAAAGTGGAGACCAAACGCAAGAAGAAGACCGTCAATCATGGGACTTGGTCTCGCTATTTCATTGAGTTCATTGAGCCTGCAGATAAGCTGCAAGTAAACATTCGGCAGATTGAGTTTCCGCCAAAAGGGTCGATTCGAGTTGTCACTCAAGTCGTCGCCCCAATGAAACTATTTGGCAGAGTTAGCCAATGGCAACGCGATTTTCAATGGATCAGTATCTCAACCAATGCGGAAGCGACCGTTGAGCTCAACGTCGCGTGCGATATTCAAGTCCTCATGAACCCGTTGAAGATCCCTCCGGATGTGGAATTTCGACCTGTTGTGACGGACGCCACGGTGTTGCTGCAGGAGTTTAGCGTGCAGCGCATTAGTCAGATTCACGGCCCGTTGGCTGAACTTTTGGGAAAGGGAATACGAGAAGTATTGGACAATCGGCTTGAGGACTATCGGGAAAAATTAGTCATCAAAATGAATAGCGAGATTGCAAAGCAGCAGGGTAAGCTGAAACTTTCTTTTCAAGATTGGTTGCAAACATCCGTCAAAAAGAAGGTGGAATAGCCCTTTTTGGGGGTTTGCGAGGAGAAACGCGTTAGTCTCGGTTCCTTGGACGTTTGACACTTTGGGATGGGCCAATAGAATGAGAGGGTGGGATCAAGTCAGCTTTTGCAGTCCCCTACCTACTCAGCCCTCCCTCCAACTGGAACTCCCCTATGTTCGGCATTGGCCAAACCGAGTTGTTGATATTCTTGGTAGTTGCCATGGTGCTCTTTGGCAGCGCTCGGTTACCTACGTTGATGAGGAATCTTGGTCGAAGTGCAACCGAATTCAAAAAAGGTATGCGCGACGAGGATTCAGATTCGACAACTGACTCAGACAAAAAGAGCTAGTTCCGCCTATGTTTAATGGCATTGGCGGTTTTGAAATGGTGCTGTTCGGCATCTTGGCATTGCTCCTGTTTGGATCAAAGCTTCCCGAAGTTGCTCGCAACCTCGGTGGGACTTATCGCGGACTTAAGCGAAGTGTGGACGAGTTCAAGCGAGAGTTTCAGGCCGTTGAAACCTACGAGCCAAAATCCAGTCGGTCCGTTGCTCACGATGAACTCGAAACAACGGAAACAACAGCTCCCAAGTTCAGGCCGCCCGACGAATAAGTCTCGGTAAACTTCGTTGGATTCCAGGTTGAGCCGCCTGCGAAGGGTTGAGCCGCCTGCGAAGGGTGGCACTACCTAGGGCATGAAGGGCGTGTGAAGTGTTCATTGCGTTGGATCTTAAGTCTACCCTCAAGCGCGATACCACTGGCATTTGTACCAATTGGAAGAAGTTGGCAAATACGAAGACTGGGGAAACTTTAGCAAATACGCATGCAGACTAAGTTCTTTTCAAGTTTTGCGAGGCCGATATTGGCCAAGCGGGCTTGCAACAATGGCGAGATCGTCCGAGAATTTAGTGTGACTTGGTGGTTGGTCTCAAAGAGATCTGAGGATACCGAGCCCAACTGAACGGAGATGAAGTTGTCATGAAATCGAACGATTCCCTTGGTTACGAACAATTGGGCGTTGGTGATAAGTGGACGAGTGAAAAGCGAGTGATAGTCGCTTCCGATCTGGTTTCTTTTGCCGAACTGACCGGCGATCATGATCCACTTCATACCGATCCTGAGTTCGCCGCGACTGGCCCGTTCGGTCGTCCCGTTGCGCATGGATTGTTGGGGCTCTCAATCCTGGCAGGCCTGAGTTCAAATGCTCCGTCCGTTTTGACCGCGGCGTTGGTCGACATCCGCAGTTGGAGTTTTTCGAAGCCAGTTTTCGTTGGGGATTCGCTGTACGCCATAACTGAGATCATCGACTTGCGAGCACGAGGCCGGAGACATGGAGAGGTGCATTGGTACCGACAACTCTTCAATCAGCATGGCGAAAGAGTTCAGGATGGCATCTTGGTTACACTCGTATCTCGAAGAGTGCCGTTGCCTACCAAGAAGACTCAAATGTCCCTTTTGGAGCGGGCAGAGTCGTCATTAGAGTCTGCAAACGGTGAGGCGGTCGGCACTTTTTAGTCGTTGACGCATTCAAAGTTGCTTTGTTGGACTATGATTGAACGAATTCCAAGTCCATCAGTCTGCTGCCCGCCTTAATTGAAACGCTGTAACGAAGCTCATCCCCATGCAACATTTGGATCATCTCAAGAATTTGGTCATTATGGCCTCCGCCGACGGCTCGCTTTCGGAGAGCGAAATTGCGCTTTTGGTCGATCGTTGTAGCGAGATGGGATTGCACGAAGCAGATCTCGGGAAAGCGGTTGCTTATGCTTTGAGCGACAGCGCCTCACTCAAGCTGCCGACAGAAAAGAGCGAACAAGTAGCGATGCTAACCGATTTGGTTCGTATTATGGCTGCGGATGGCAAGTTAAGCGAAGTTGAGAAAAGGTTATTCGCGTTAGCTGCCGCAAAAATGGGAATTGAGCGAAAGGAACTCGACGACCTCATCGATAAGCTTGTAGGCAAACCTGCGACTTGAATGTTGATGCAAAGCGAACCCAAATCCTTCCAAATCGATGTATCTAAGTTGTTGGATCTTTGTATCCCCGACGAGTGCGTTGCCGGGATTGAGACCAGCCTCGAATTGCTCCGAAATCATGCTCGCATCCTCGATGCATACGTTTTGCAAGTTGAAATCGAAGCGGTCAACGATGGGGACCAAAACTGATGCCTCTTGGAGCCGACGCTTCTGCCATTGTGATCGCCGAGAAAGTGCGATGTGGAGCAATAAGCGCACAACGTATCGTCGAAGATGTCTTGGCGGATATCCAAATTCGAAATGCCTCGTTCAATTGCTTTACGCGTGTCCTAGCCGAAACGGCTCGCAAAGCAGCAAAGGTCATTGATCAAAAAGTCATGGATGGTGTTGACCCAGGCCCACTGGCGGGCGTTCCGTTTGGAGCGAAAGACCTATTCGATATCGCTGGAATCCCAACGACAGCCGGTGCCAAACTGCGGCTCAATGCACCACCCGCAAAATCCGATGCAGAAGTCGTCGCTCGGCTAAAACGTGCCGGAGCAATTCTCATCGGCACACTCAACATGGATGAGTTTGCATACGGGTTCGCAACGGTGAACGCACATTTTGGCCCCACTCGCAACCCGCACGATCCATCCCGTTTGGCGGGTGGGTCGTCTGGTGGGTCGGCTGCAGCAGTCGCCGCTGGCCTAGTACCAATCGCATTAGGTTCCGATACAAACGGATCGATACGTGTGCCGGCATCGCTATGCGGAATATGGGGGATTCGTCCTGCAGATAACGTCATACCGATGAACGGTGTTTTTCCTTTCGTCGAGATCCTCGATACGGTTGGTCCATTCGCTCGCTCTTTGGCCGAGCTTGTTTTGGTTTACGACTTATTGTCCGATTCCAAACGATCCTCCAGTGACCTCCAGCCACGAGTCGCTCGACTGGATGGCTGGTTTGAACGCAATGCGGACCCAGAGGCCTTGCAAGCCGTTGATGCGGTGATGAAGCATGTGGGATCGTATGCTGTGGCCAAGATGCCCGAGGCGGAGGCGGCCCGATCCGCGTCGCATTTGATGACAGCAGCGCAGGGCGGTGCATTTCATCTTGAATCGCTTCGTCATCACGCAATCGACTACGATCCAGCGGTACGCGATCGGCTTTTGGCGGGAACCATGCTGCCCGCCGGAAACTATTTGAAAGCGATTGCATTTCGAACGTACTATCGCGACAAGATCCGAGAGCTTTTCAAGCGGTTCGATATTCTGATTGCACCATCAACACCCGTCGTTGCGCCGCGAATCGATCAAGCGACCATGATCGTTGACGGAAAACCTGCCCAGGCTCGCGCGAATTTGGGACTCTATACTCAGCCCCTCAGCCTCGCGGGAATCCCAATCGTTTCTGCACCCTTGAATCGTCCAGGTAGGTTGCCGTTTGGGTTGCAATTTGCGACATGGCCCGGACGAGAGGGGATGCTCTTTCAACTTCTCTCGCAACTTGAGTCCGACGGTTTTCTGGGTGCTCATGCCCCACCCTCTGAGTTCTAGCAGTTAAAACGGCGTGGGGTAGCTAGAAATCTACGTGTAAACTACTATCCTGCCGTATAGAGATGGTTGACTAGAGCGGCCAACCAAATCGCCGTTAAAATGGAAATGCTACACCAGGCAGCGTAGATCCAAAATTTAGTCGACGTATATGAGTACGCCATTGACTGAGTAGGCTGCGTTACTCGTCGAATAAAAGTCTCCCGATCGTGTAAGTTGTCAAACATGCCTGTTTGCGAAGCTTCCAGCAACCCGTATTGAATCGAAAATTCCAATACACCATACAAGACATGGCGCCGTCCAGCCGCATCGATTCCGATCGCTTCGAAACACCAAAGCTGTCTGCCAAACTCACTTTCGGACTCGTCGACTAAATGGACGTGTCTCAGATTCTCAATCCGCGACTGGTCTGGGCAGAACGCAAGACGCGTTAAGCAATGATGAGCGTGCTCGGAAGCCGCTTGCCATATTTGTCTCGAAAATTGTATTTTGTCAGTCTTGGTCATAGTTTCGATTCCTTCGTACTCTAAAGGCACATCTTCCGCCATTGAAGTGCATCTTATTCGATCAATCCATTCATTATATGCAATCTACCATTTCGAGTTAGGCCCGATCAGACGAAAATCTGAGGTTTTTGGTAAACAAGTTGCGTTATTTTACTAAAACGACAGGGTTTTGTCTCCTCGACACACCCAATCCAAGAATTCCTAGGAAGGGAACGATGGTCGTTGTTTTCCGGATGTTGGTTTAGAATCGTTAACGAAAAGTGGGCAACCGAGTTTTTGGAAGGATACGATGTTCGAACGAAAGAGTTTGAAATGGCCAATCCTGCTCGCAATCGTGATGATTGTGATGCTCGTTGGTCTTACGATTGGCTGGATCCTAATCACCATTTTTGGTGCGAACTGGATTTTGCTGAGCGTCGGTTCAATCATGTTTGTTTTCGTATTGTTGGGAGTTGTACTGTATCTCGTGTGGAGCATTCAACAAATCAATCTGAATCGGCGACAAAGCAATTTCATTGATGCTGTGACTCACGAACTAAAAAGTCCCATCACTTCTCTTAAGCTATTCCTGCAAACTCTAGGCAAACGCAACATAGATGAGGCACAACGGCAAGAGTTCTATCATTCGATGCTGGATGACGTGGATCGATTGGACCAACTCATCACACAATTGCTCGATGTAGCTCGCCTTCAGCAAGATTCCAATGAACCAGAGCCTGAAAGTTGGGTAGCCATCGAATCGACGCTAGAAGAATTCACAAACAAACTTGTGTCGCAACATCACATCAGTCGGGACTGCGTTAGCATCGAATGTCCGCCTTGCGAGGTATGGGCGCGTCGAGTCGATATTGATATTTTGGTTCGCAATCTCATTGACAATGCTCTCAAGTATGCTGGCAAACCGCCTGTGGTCGAAATAAAGGTTCGAGTGGACAACCAGTCCGGAAACACAACAATATTGGTATCCGACAATGGGATTGGGATTCCAAGGCATCTTCACCGAAAAATCTTTCGCAGGTTTTACCGGGTAGGCAATGAGTTGGAGCGAACCAAGCCCGGCACCGGTTTAGGGTTGTTTCTTGTGCGATCCATTGTGCGAAGAATTCGAGGCTCAATTAGGGTCGTAGACCTTCCTAAAAACTCCGGTTCGCGGTTCGAATTGGTTCTTCCGCAGTCTAGACTAAGGTCCGTTCCGGGCCAACCACTCGATGAAGTTCCAACGACCACCAGGTAACCCTCGAAAGTTCAATTCCACAAGTATGCGAGCTCGCAAAAACATTCTCATCGTCGAAGACGAAAAGCATTTGGCCATGGGAGTCAAGTACAATCTCGAAGCGGAGGGCTACAGAGTTACACTGGTTGGAGATGGCCCGACAGCGATTCGGCTGATCGAATCGGATAATTTTGCCTTCGATCTCATGATCCTGGATCTCATGTTGCCAGGAATGAGCGGGTATGCTGTTTGTCAATCCATTCGCGACAGCAACCTCAATCTCCCAATCTTAATCCTGAGTGCGAGAAGTTTACCGGAGGATCGAGCCCGCGGATTCGATTGCGGTGCGAATCAGTATTTGAATAAGCCTTTCGACTTAGACGAACTCCTGGCGCGAGTTAAGAATTTGTTGAAATTTCATTCTCCGCGACAAACACCATCGCAACCCGTTCCTGCCAAGGTTTCCGAAGCAGTTTTCGGAAAGGCTTCGATCAACTTTGAAACCTACGAAGTTCAAGTCGACCATCGTGAGATAAAGATGACACACAAAGAACTTCAGCTTTTGCGTTACTTCGTAGAGAATCAAGGTCGTGTCATCAGTCGCCAAGAGCTTCTGGCCGAAGTTTGGGATGTCAGCGGTGAAATGCAAACGCGCAGCGTCGACCAATTCATGCTACGGCTCCGAAAGATTTTCGAAGTTGACCCGGCAAAACCCAAGCACTTTCTGACTCTGCGAGATGCGGGGTATCGATTTATCGCCGAACCAAGCCAGATGTCGAACATCGACGGTGCAACCCTGGATACGGACCATGCCTAACACCCACACTTCGCTGCAAGCGGAAATGCGAATCGCGGAATTGACTCGCCAAATCCGCCTCCACGATCACAACTATTACGTACTCGCGGCGCCTTCGATTTCGGACCTTGAGTACGATCGTATTCTCCGAGAGTTGAGCGATTTGGAACGAGAATTCCCCCAGCTTGCCACTGCCGACAGTCCGACCAAACGATTGGGAGACGTACCACTCGAGGGCCTCGTTCAAGTCCAACATCGAGTACCGATGCTATCCATCGAGAACACTTACACCGAACAAGAGCTTCGCGACTTCTTTTCTAGAATTGAAAAATTGCTCCCAGGAGAATCCATCGAATGGGTTGTCGAACTCAAGGTCGATGGCGTCGCAGTTTCCATTCGCTACGAGCAAGGTTTGCTCGTACAAGCTGTCACGCGAGGCAACGGCGAAGTCGGTGACGATATCACCCACAATATTCGAACCTTGAGAGGACTGCCGCAACGCTTGCTCGAGGGTTCCATTCCGAAAGTGCTTGAGGTGCGTGGCGAAATCTACATGACGAACGCGGACTTAGTCTCGCTCAACGAACAAAGAATCAAGGCGGGCGACTCGGAATTCAAGAATACTCGCAATGTAACTGCCGGCTCCATTCGACTGCTCGATTCCAAGATTTGCTCGCAACGCCGACTCCGTTTCTTCTGCCATGGCATCGGCTTTTGCGAGGGAATAAACGCTCGCACTCACTTGGAGTTTCTAGAACGCGTTCGCGCCTTGGGTATCCCAACTACCCCAGCCGTCACCTGCTTTGCCGACAAGGAAGCAACGATTGCGCACTGCAATCGTTTGGTCGAGAACTTGCATGAACTCGATTTTGAAGTGGATGGGCTTGTCGTCAAAGTCAATTCGTTGGAGCAACGCGAAACACTTGGGAGCACAACGAAGTGCCCGAGATGGGTAATCGCATACAAAATCGAAAAGTACGAAGCGGTCACGCAGTTGCTCGACATCAAAACACAAATCGGGAAAACAGGGACAGTAACTCCCGTCGGTGAATTGCAGCCAGTCGAGCTTGCTGGCACTACCGTCAGCCGAGCATCGCTGCACAACATCGAGGAAATCGAGCGCAAGGACATTCGCGTGGGCGATTGGGTGGTTGTTGAAAAGGCCGGCAAGATCATTCCACATATTGTGCGTGTCGAAAAACATCGACGCGAAGGTGAACCTCCACCGTATCAGTTTCCAACGAATTGTCCCGAGTGCAGCAGTTTGTTAGTGCGCGATACTCAAGGCGTATATATTCGATGTGTATCCAAGCAGTGCCCCGCTCAATGGAGACAGCGATTGCGATACTTTGCAACCCGCGATTGCATGGACATCGAAGGTCTTGGTGAGAAATTAGTGAATCAATTGGTGGACGGTAATGTGGTTGCATCCTATGGCGAGCTCTACTCGCTAACGCTCGACAGGTTGATGTCGTTGGAACGGATGGGTAAGAAATCCGCAGAAAATCTGTTGCAAGGAATCGAAGCCAGCAAAGACCGAGGACTAACGCGTGTCCTTAATGCCATCTCGATTAGGCATGTTGGACAGCGAGTCGCTCAAATACTCGCGAGAAAATTTGGGAATTTGGACGCATTGATGGCAGCAGACTTAGAAACCATCGGTAACACAAACGAGATAGGGCCTGTGATTGCCAAAAGCGTTGCAGATTATTTTCAGAGCGAGGATGGTATCGAAGTCGTAAGGCAATTGAAAGAGGCGGGAGTTTCGCTTCAAACATCCGCCGAAGATGCTGTCGATGCAGCAGGGTTGTTTGCAGGGAAAACCGTAGTCGTGACGGGCTCCCTCAACAAGTATTCGCGAGACGAGATTGAGCGCCGAATCGAACAACTCGGCGGGAGGGCCGCCAGCAGCGTTTCGAAGAAAACCGATTTCCTGATTGCGGGCGAGGCGGCAGGTACCAAACTCGAGAAGGCTCAGAGCTTGGGCGTAACCATCCTAACCGAGGCGGATTTCGACGCGATGATCTCGACCAAGTCACTTTGAAGCATCTCGCTTGGTGTACAATTTCACCATCTTGCTTGCTTTTTTGTTTCCTCATTTACCATCTTCCACGCCACATGATTGAGCTGAACGACTTTGGCAAGGACTACGGTGACTTTACCGCAGTCCAAAATGTTTCGTTGAAAATTGAGAAAGGTGAGCTGTTCGGATTCATCGGACCAAACGGAGCCGGCAAAAGTACTTCGATTCGATTCCTCGCTACTCTCCTCAAAGCCACACGAGGCGACGGGAGTGTCAACGGTTTCAGCGTCAACAAAAACCCAATGGACGTTCGCCGCAGTATCGGCTACATGCCCGATGACTTCGGTGTCTATGATGGAATGAAGGTCTGGGAGTTTTTGGACTTCTTCGCTGTTGCCTATAAGATCGGTCGGTCGCAGCGCAAGCAAGTGATCGGCGACGTTCTGGAATTGCTCGACCTCACGCACAAGCGCGACGACTTTGTAAACGGCCTGTCTCGCGGTATGAAACAGCGATTGTGTTTGGCCAAGACATTGGTGCATGATCCACCCGTTCTCATTCTCGATGAACCCACGAGCGGACTCGACCCGAGAGCTCGAATCGAAGTCAAGGCGTTGCTCAAAGAGCTTCGACGCATGGGAAAGACGATTTTGATCAGCAGCCACATTTTGTCGGAGTTGGCAGACTGCTGCACATCGATCGGAATCATTGAACGAGGTCAACTGCTCATGCACGGCCCAATCGATTCCGTCTATCGCAAGATTCGCCGCAATCGCATTGTCGAAGTCAAATTCATAGCGAATCAGGATGCGGGCATATCGATCTTGCGAAGCGATCCCGCAATGCGAGGTATCGATATCGACGGCAACAGAGCGACCGTGGAATTAGAAACCGACGATGATGGACTCGCCAAGCTGTTGGAGCAGTTGGTTGCTGGAGGAGTCAAGATGCGATCCTTTAGCGATAAAGACCCAACGCTTGAGGACGTATTCATGTTGGTGACCAAAGGATTAGTCGCTTAGTAGGCATGAATAGAATGCCTTGTGGCTTATCCCAGCGGATCGTTGCCTTCACGTGCACTCTAGTTACTAGGCTCTGCCTGGTAACTAGAGTGCACGCGAGGCTCCGCCTCGCCGAAATGCATCCTTAGTTTGTGTACTCGGGAGGCAGGAGCCTCCACACCAATGCGTTCCCAGGCAGAGCCTGGGAACGAGTAAAAGATGTGGTTAAAGATGAGGCGTAAAGCCAAGTGGCATGATCCTAAAACGGGCCGCCACCCATGCCACCCATGCCACCCATAAAGGGTTGATACAGATTTTTCGCATAATACGCGGCTTCATATTGCTCTTGGGCTGGTTGGCAATGGCGCGAAGGAGTTCTGCGATTGCAAGGTGTGTTTCTTCGGGAGCGTTTACCACGAGGATGGAACCGAACATGCGCAATTTGGAAACACCACCCGAAACTTGCCATTCATCGCTTGCCACCATCTCTTCGATCAGCTCGACGATCTCGCCAGACAGAATATTGTCGGGGAAAATGGTACTTAAATCGTAATGCTTGGTGATATTCGCAGCCGTTTTTTTCGAAGTAATCGTCATCACTTCGTTACCTACGATGTAGGTAAGTTGGAGCGGGCGCAAGATCAGCTCGATCGCATTGATTGCTCTTGCATTATCGAGTTTGAACGTGATCGGTTCGTCCTGCGTTACGTTCTCTTCCTCAAGAGCTTTGTCATCGATCAAGATCGGTATTTTGAGTTCTTGCGAGAAAAACTTCATTGCTGCGGAAAGGGGTTGCGCAGTAAACGAAACGTCTAATCTCTGATTGAGTCGGTCCCGAATCGCTTGCTCCATTTTGATCGAAAGTTCATCCTCGACGCTCCTTTGCAACCACGCAGGCTGGCCGTTCTTGGGGGCTTCCCACACGACGATTGGAATGGGAATAGTGGCATCGCGTTTCTTTTCTTTGCCTTTGCTCGGAACGGGCGGTTGCGACGGAGGAGTTGATGCTGTTGCAGGCACCAACGCACCTCCTTGCTGCGTCGCGTTGGCAGTCAGTAGGCCAAAGTAGCCGAGCAACACGCAAGGTATGGCCAGTAAAAAAACCGAGGCAAAGCGAACCGACGCGTTCATTGCGCGTTCTCCTTGAGATAGACGAAAAGCCTTCTAACAGAAAAGTTGAAAGCAAAGCATACTTGAGATTGTCAAGGAAAGCAAAAAATAAGATTGCCTGCATTGAGCCTGCATGTTGAACCGCCAAGGGCTATTTGGCAGAGCGACAGTCTGACGCGTTCGCTCGTTATTTGCTTGAGGTTGCAATCGAAAATTGATAACGAAGTACCCACGTTGCTTTTTCGTTGGGCGCGAGTTTCAATTGAACGTAGGGTTCGGGACAAATCGTATTCTTCATGCCCCAAACATTGAGCTTGTATAGCGGAAAGTCACCGCGACACGAAACGACGATCCCACTCGGTTTATGGCGAATCGAAAACTGGTGGTCGTCCGTCGTACGATGGTGACCCTCAAGCTCCGCGAAGTACGATTCGTCTTTTGCGAGTACTCTGTTGAAACTCATCTTGCGACCATCGAGCCGAACAAGATCGAGAAACAGGGCTTGCTCTTTCTTGGATTTGAGATTGAAAGCAAAATCGATTTCGTAGTTGGGTCCTACGTGGTCCGAATCAATCAAGAAGAAATTATGATTGTAATGATCCGTGGTCCATGATTCGCTGCCCGTATTGGTGAGTTCATGCCGAATTTCCAAGCCATCCTTGACTATAGAAACTTGCTTGCGATACGAGTACCCGATCTTCTCCCCATTTTGTTGCGAAACCGAAAACGCAACGGAATTGTCATCTCGTTCCACGGTCCATTTCGGTTCTTCTGCGATCGAGTACGGATAGAAAAAACGATACTTTTCCTCCTCCGGCTGGACAAGTTTCCCAACACCTATTTTCAGGAAACTGGATCCCGGTTTGTTCGTTAAGTAACCCAGTGGCAACTCGTTTCCGAATTCTTCGCACGGACCCGTTACGTCGTCGTTGGCGGACGGGTTTTGTGGTCCGCTATGCCAACGTTCGCAGAGCGAATGCCCCTTGTATTCAATCTTGTGAAACATTCCGGATCGGTCAAACCTAGTCCCCTGATAGTTGTCGGAATCGCCTGGTCTGGAGAGTTCCAACTTCAAGTCGTCTTGCTGCAAAACGATGTGCTGCGCGCACGCGGCAAACGCCATCCACGGGATAAAAAGGAGCGTTTCTAGGGCAATACGAAATTGGGGCACGATTTCCTCGCTGATGATTCACAACTTATTTGCGATAACTCTACTTTGGCAGTTGATAGCAGCGAACTTCTTGGTCGTTTCGAACAAAAACGCATTGGTCAGCGATCGCGGGAAAGGTCCAAAGGATTTTCCGGCCGCCCGATGTGTTGGTTGGATCGATGGCATGAAATCGGCCCGTTTCCTTGTAGCCCTCTGGTGTCAGTTTTGCAGAGATGAAGTCCCCTGTTTCACTTAGAATGTAGTAGAAGCCGTTCGGTCCAACCGCCTTGATCAAGTAAGCACAAGCGTTCGAGCCCCCTCGTTCGCGATCGACACCGGTTGTTGGCAAGGCCGTTTGCCACATTCGAACTCCGTCCTTGGCACGTACGCAAATCAATGCTCCGCTTTGGTAGTCTGCTCCGTAGATGTACCCTGCGTCGAAGATGGCGCTTGTGTTCGACAGGCCCAACGAAGTCTTAGGTGACCCCTGCCACAACATCTTGGCTTGCGGCGGATTCGAGGTTAGTTGAAACATTGCCGACACTCCCTCTCCGGAAGCAAACAACATGTCGCCTTCGATGATGGGTGGTGCGACGGACATGCCATAGTCGGGCTTTAGCGGCTGTTGCCAGTAGACAGCGCCAGTATTTGGATTGAGACTCGAAAGTAGCAATGGATCCCAAATCAACAATTGGTCCACTCCAGCGTGGTTGATCAGCTTGGGTGGACAATAACCTATTTCGCTCCCACTGAGTGCTCTCCAGATTTCTTTGCCCGTCTTGCGATCCAGCGACACGACCAAGCTTCCCTCGCCTCCTGCAAGGCAAATCAATTGATCGCCAATCACGAGCGGAACAGCCGCTTGCCCCCAGATCGGCTTTTCGATCTTGAATTCGTCCGCAAGTTGGCGTTGCCAGAGTACTTTTCCGCTTTCTGCGGAGAGGCAAATTAAATCCCCTTCGGCACCGAGCGAGATGACGGTCCCCTCGACGACAACAGGAGTTGCTCTCGGGCCGCCTGGATACGAAAGCGCGTACTTGCGATCGTAGGCATGGGTCCAAATGGTCTCACCGGATTTGGCGTCCAAGCAAACGATTCGTTCCTTGCCCTCGAGTCGATCGCGGGTACCTGCATTGTTCGTTATCTTTCCCGATGCGAGCTGGTAGTCCGTAACGAAAGCGCGTCCGTTGGCGACAACGGGACCAGAATAACCATAGCCAATGGGTTTTTTCCAAAGTAGGGGGATACCTGACTTGGGGATGTCGCTGGCTTTCGTCAAGGCGGAAAGCCTACCGTCGCGAGTCGGGCCATTCCATTGGGGCCAATCTTGCGCGGTGCTATTTTTTTGCTGCGAGAGGAAAGCGCAGGATGCAAACGTAGCTAGCAGCGCTACTTTCAAAAGTTGTTTTTTCATTTCGATGTTTCCGCGGTTAAGAAGCGGGTGAGAAGTGCTGCAACTGCTTGTCGGCAGCCTGAATCAATCTATCTACACGCTCGTCGATCCCTTCGACTGAGCCAAATTTGGAAACTGGCTCGGAAATGCTTGCTCGAAACGCCGCACCACACCCTTGGCAACAAACATCCTTCCCTAGTAACTCGACCGGTATTTGCAAAGTTCGCCCACATGTGGGACAAACTTTTGCGAAACGCACCGAATTAGCCATGTTGATTTCTCCAAACGAGTACTTAACTTGGTCCTGATTATTGTAATTTATTACCCTTTGTCAATACAACAAAGGGCAATTAGACGCCAAAGAAGCGTTTGTTGCGGGTGTGAATGGAAGCATTTTTCGTGAGCTACCTGCACCAATTCTCGGAAAGTCATATGCTTTGGCTATGTAATTGGACTCGATGCAACAAACGTGCCAAATGGAGATTGAAAGTGTTCATAAAGATCGCGCGTGATCGTCAAGGTTTAGGGAATTTCGCGGGAAGATTGGCCGCAAGCCATTTAATTCACGTGCTAAAAAATCAGCCTAGAGCGAGGCTGGTGGTTGCGACCGGTTCTAGCCAATTCGAGGTACTTCAATCCTTGACCCAGGAATCTGGCATCGATTGGTCTCGAGTCGACGGTTTTCACCTCGACGAATACCTGGGTTTGGACAGAAATCATCCCGCGAGTTTCTGCGGTTATCTGGCAGCAAGATTTGTCGACTTAGTTCCGATTGGATCGTTTCATTTTCTCGATGGCAAAGGGGCACCAGAAGCAACGCTCGCCGAAGCCGCACGCAAATGGTCGTTGGGTCCTATCGATCTAGCGATGATCGGAATCGGCGAAAACGGCCACTTGGCATTCAACGATCCTCCGGCCGATTTCGAAACCACCGACATCTACCACGTGGTCAACTTGGATCATGCTTGCAGGCAACAACAAGTTGGTGAAGGCTGGTTTTCCAGCATCGACGAGTGCCCGACACAAGCACTCAGTATGTCGATTCACGCAATCCTGCAGTCTCGCAAAATCATTTGCAGCGTTCCGGATAGCCGCAAAGCAAGCGCGGTTGCAAGCTCTATCGACGGCCCGATTACGTCAATCGTTCCGGCCTCCATCCTTCAGAAACATGCCGATGTAACCTTGGTGTTAGACGAAGCGAGTGCAACGCAATTGAGCGACAAATCCCTGCAATCTTCGGAGCGAGTATAGGATCATGAGCTACGTTGATCTGCAAGTGAATGGCGCGTATGGTGTCGATTTCAATGAGGATGAGCTGACGCTTGATCAATTTGTGATGGCCTGTCAGCGACTTCGAAACACAGGCGTGGTCGCCATGCTGCCTACGATCATCACCGACTCGGTGGATACGATGTGTAAGCGGATCGCCAAGCTTGCGAATTTCCTCGACCAGGAGCCCACCCTCAAGCAATTGGTTCGAGGTATCCATGTGGAAGGACCCTTTCTTTCGAACCGTCCAGGTTTTTACGGAACACACCCACCGCAGCATATTCAAGCGGCCGAGATATCCCCCTTGATGCAATTGCTCGAAGCAGGCAATGGGCTCGTTCGGCTGGTTACTCTTGCTCCCGAACAGGATTCGAAATGCCAAGTAATCGAACGTTTGCGGCGGGAAAAAGTCATTGTCTTTGCTGGCCATACCGACGCCAGTCACGTTATGCTGCAACGCGCCATAGAGGCTGGGCTCGTCGGTTTTACTCACTTGGGGAATGGGTGCGTTCAACAGGTCGATCGGCATGACAACATCATCCAACGCGTTCTTTCCCTAAAGGATCATTTGGTTATCACGCTGATCGCAGATGGCATTCACTTGGCCGATTGGCTACTCAAGTCATGGTTGAATATCATCGGATTCGAGCGTTCCATCGTTATTAGTGATGCGATGAGCGCTGCCGGGATGCCGACTGGCGAGTATCGAATCGGCGGGCAACCGATCCAAGTGGATGCGTCGCGACGTACGACGCATCGCGATCATGGATACTTGGCTGGTTCGGCTTCTACCATGTTCGATATGGACCAATTGTTGGCGGACAAGATCGGGCTAAGCGAACGTGATCGTACACGTGTTATGCATACGAATGCTTTTAGGCTTCTGACGACATGATTGCTACCGGATTGCTTGCTCCGTTCCGCGAAGGCGATTGGCAGACCAAAAACTACCTCGTAGCACAGGCTGCCAGCCTGTCATGTTCTAAAAAGCACAGGCTAGCAGCCTGTGCTACGGGCATATCTCATGCTGCGGTTCCGCTAAAACGGCAACTTATTTACGGATGGTCCTAAAGCCTGATGACGGCATTCACTTCGGGGGCGATGGCTTGGGCACTGGTCGACTTGTGAACAGATTCGATCCACGCCGCAGCATTCTGAGCAATGGGTGGCCAAGTATTGTAATGAGTCGGTAGAACCAACTTGGGGCGTACCAACTGAATCGCTTCAATGCTCTCTTCTGGCCCCATGGTGTATAGGTCTCCGATCGGGACAATCAAGCAGTCGACCCCATGCCTCGCGATGAACTTGAGGTCGGTAAACAAAGCGGTGTCGCCGGTGTAGTACAAACGGTAGGGCGTTTGCGAAATAGCAGAAGCATCGGAAATGCGGTCGAGTTGCAACAAAAAGCCCCCGCATGCACCTCCATACGATCCGTCCGGCAACATTGATGAATGAACGGCGGGGGTAAACTGCACGATTCCAAATGGCATCCGAGCTTTTCCGCCCAAGTTCATGCTGACCGTGTTCGCGACGCCATGTTTTGTTTCAAGCCAAGTTGCAATTTCATAGTTGGTTATCACGACCGCTTTCGAACGATTTGCGATTTCGGCTGCGTCCGCGATATGATCGAAATGCCCATGCGAGACGAGAATGTGGGTTGGTTCAAGACTCGTAGAAGGAACGTTGGCGGCGGGATTGTCCCCAATAAATGGGTCGATCAGGATCTTGTATTCTCCAGTCTTAATCCACCAAGAGGAATGGCCAAGCCAAGTAAGCTCAATCGACATACAGCACTCGTTCGTTTTTTGAAAGAATAAATCCACTTTTGGTCTGCCAGAACTGCCTATTGTCAACTAATTTAACACGCGTGCAGTGATGGGCTAGCTGACGCATGTGCCTTCACTTCCTAGATCCGGCTAAAAATAGTCGGCTCTAATGCAGTTTTTAGGACCGGTTCGACTCGTCATACCGCTTCTTTTTGACATCGGCCCGCAGAAAAATACGCCTGCTAGGGCTCTGCTTTTGGGGGATTTATCAGCTAGAACTGCCGCGTCGTGAGACGCTGCCAACCGATCTTCAAGCGGTTGCATCGCAGTAGTTTGATTTCTTTTGATTGTGGATTCCTATTGCCATGTCTAAGCCAAAGCGGCCTCGTATTGAAACTCCGTCCATGCTCGCTGGAGAGCAACGCATCAACAAACTCCTTGCCGCCGCCGGCCTCGGTTCGCGCCGACAAGTCGACGAACTCATCACAGACGGTCGCGTCGAAATCGACGGTAAGACGGTAACCCAAGTTGGAATCAAAGTAGACGCGGAAAAAGTAAAGATTTCGGTCGACGGAGAAGCTCTCAAGCGACATCGGCCTCTTTATTTCGCCGTTCACAAACCAGCCGGTGTCTTGTGCACGAACCGAGATCCTGAGGGTCGCCCCAGAGTCATCGATTTGGTTCCGGGCAACAATCGACTCTTTCCAGTTGGTCGGTTGGATGCATCGAGTACGGGCCTCATTCTATTGACCAACGACGGCGAGTTAGCGCAACGTCTGGCCCACCCGAAGCACAGTGTTCCCAAAAATTACTTCGTCGTTGTTGCGGGACAAGTTGAAATGGATGCCATGAGACGGCTTCAACGAGGCATCTATTTGGCGGAAGGCCTTGCACGCGTCGACGGAGCCAAGATCCGAAAAGTTCGCAAGGGCTGCACCGAAATCGAGATCACTTTGAGCGAAGGCAAGAATCGTGAAATCCGCCGCGTCTTGGCTCGGCTCGGTCACCGCGTGGTCACACTCCGTCGATTGGCCATCGGGCCGCTTAAGTTAGCCAACCTGCCGGAGGGGAGCTTTCGGCCACTCACTTCCGAAGAAGTCTCACAGTTGTACTCGGTCGTGGATGACATCAAGCGTCAGAAGAAAGTCGACCGCAAGGAACGCGACCAACGTCGGTCGGCAGAAATGAACGGGATCGAACCTGGCATCGCGGCGGAATCTCCGGATGAAAGTTCAACCAGTAAGTTATCGGCAGACGATTCTTTAACGAAGAAACCCCAACGCGTCAAAAAGAAATCGAAGGCGGAAAGCAAACCCGCGCCGACATGGGAAGACGAGGCAGATGGAATGCTTGAGACCTTGCCGCCGATGTCGCAAAATCCATTCCGGCAAGATGACGATGACGACAACGTCATTGATGCAGGGTACGAAAACGCGGTTCTGGTGCGAGAACAAGGCCCTGTTATTGACGCTGGCTTGAAACGAGGCAAAGTACTTGGATACACCGAACACGCGGATGAAGACGACGAATTGGTCATTCCGGCCGCAGCAATGGAAGCAAATCGTTCCCATGCAACGGATGACGAGGAATTCGATGATGATGATGACGCGACCGGCATGGGCTTCGAAATGTTTGACGACGATGACGACAGCAATGACGATGACGAAAGCAATTCGGATGACGAAGCGATTGGTCGCGATCTAGATGACGCGCCTGTTCCGGCCAACAGCCCTTGGAGCAAAAGCGCGAAGAAGCATGGTCGAAACGATCGACAGCCCAACGATCGATCCGGTGGTGCCAGCTCGCGAAACAATCGACCCCAACAAGAGGGTCGTGGCCAAGGGAGAGGCGAAGGGCGTCCGAGAACGGGATCGGCGCCCAAGCGACGCGAACCCGCTCCAAACTCGCGGTCGAGCGCTGCGGCGGATGCGGCACCTCGAACCTATCAGCCGAGACGAGGCAGTGGCAAGCCAGCCAGCCAGCGGCGAGAAGAAGCCAACGCACGACTCGCGGCGGAAAATTCAGAAGTGCGATCGAACGAAAGAAACCGCTCGGCAGGCACAAACAGGCAAGAAGGTGCTGACAGCCGACCAGACGGAGATCGCAGAACTGCGGGTGATCGCAGAACAACCGGCTCTCGCAGACCAACGGGTGCCGGCAGACCAACAGGTGCTGGCAGACCAACAGGCGAGCGAAGCTCAACCGGCGAACGACGTCAAGTTGGCGAACGCAGACCCTCCGGAACAGGCAGACAGGTGGGCGACCGAAGACCGACAGGTGGACGTTCGTACGGCACATCCTCCAGTGCAAATCGTTCGGCAAGCGGTGGTCGTTCTTCTAGCGGTGGTCGTTCGGCAAGCGGTGGTCGTTCGTCAAGCGGCGGCCGAAGCAAGCCGATGGGATCACGAACCGGCTACGGTGGCGGAAGATCTTCGGGGCCGCGTGAAGGCGCGGGAGGCGAAGGAGGCCGAAGTGGTGGTGGCGCTCGACCAACAGGAAGTCGACCAACAGGAGGTCGCGGTGGAAAAACACCCGGAGGCCCGAAAGGCCGCAAGGGGGGCGGAAAAGGCCGACCGCCTCGCAGCCGAGGCTAAGACTTCGCTATACTACCGCAATCTAAAATTTTCTTACGCACTTTGGAGCCATCGCGACTAAATGGATTACCTGCAACTGGAAGGCAAGCGGTTTGTCGTTATGGGCGTGGCCAATCGAAAAAGCGTTGCTTACTTCATCGGTAAATCGCTTGAGTCCAATGGTGCCAAAGTTGAGTACGTTGTTCGCAGCCAAAAACGCCGTGACGAAGTGAGCAAGCTCTTTCCAACCGCTCCAATCTGGATATGTGATGTTGAGGAACAAACTCAGATAGATGATCTCGCCACTCAGCTTGCTGGCAATGCCGAACCGATCCAAGGCTTTGTTCATTCGATCGCGTTTGCTGACTACAGCGATGGCATGAAACCATTCCATGAGACGACACGCAAGCAATTTTTGCAAGCGATAGACATTTCCTGTTTCTCGTTCGTCGCCCTGAGCAATGCCATCAAGAGCTTGCTGGCTCCGAACGCTTCGGTGGTAACGATCGGTATTTCAACCACACGGATGGCGAGCGAAAGTTATGGTTTTATGGCCCCTGTCAAAGCGGCTCTCGATTCTTCGTTGGCATTTTTGTCAAAGTCCTTCAGTCGCTTTTCTAAGGTCCGGTTTAATGCCGTCGGCGCTGGCCTCTTGAAGACCAGTGCTTCCGCGGGTATTCCGGGATATGTCGACGCATACCTCTTCGCCGAGAAGGCGATACCTCGGGGTGCTGGAGTAACGACGCAAGAGGTTGCTGATACCGTTCTGTTTCTTTTGAGTCCAAGATCCTCGGGCATTACCGCTCAGACCATCGTGGTCGATGCGGGAATGTCAACGAACTATTTTGACAACGAGATCGTCTCTCGCGTCGCAAGTCATTAGCTACCGAACCGAAAGCCGTAGAACAGGCTGCCAGCCTGTTTTTTTATTGGCAGCCCGCCGTTTAGGGCCTTAACGAATTCAACCATCCTATTTAAAAGGCAAGCTGTGTAAGGATTGAAAATGCAAAACATCGAAGTCGACATTCATACCGTTCAACGTTGGTTAAAACACGGAATCGATGACAGTGGCCTCCCCGTCACCCTCGTCGATTGTCGCGAATCAAGTGAAGCTGACATCGCTAAAATAGATGGGGCACTTTTGATGCCCATGAGGAGTTGGCCACCCGATCAGGAAACACTTGCAACTCTGAACGGCAAATCGGTGGTTGTGCACTGTCATCATGGCGGTCGATCGCTTCGCGTTGCCAATTGGTTTCGCCAAAACGGGCACCCCAACGCGACCAGTATGGCTGGCGGCATCGATCAATGGAGTTTAGAAATTGATCCAACTATTTCGCGATACTAAGGGAACAATTTGATGACTTGTCGAACTGCTTTCATTGTCGGTTGGTTTTGGCTTGCGAATTCAAATCTCTCCGTCGTGGCCCTTGCAAAACCGACCGATCCACCGGTAGCAACCGAAAAAACCTCAACGAACCAATTAGCGAAACCAAGTATGACCCCGCAAATACCCGACGGGAAACTGACCCAAGCACCAAGTAAGCCTACATGGTCTATAGCCATTCACGGCGGAGCGGGTGGTGACATCGATCGGTGGACCGCAGTGCAAAAACAGAATCGCATCCATGGTCTCAAGGCCGCTCTGCAACACGGAAAAGAGCTGTTGGAAAAATCAATTCCCGCCGTTGATGTTGTACAAGCGGTGGTCCAAATCCTGGAAGACGACCCAAATTTCAATGCGGGACGCGGCGCTGTTTTGAATAGCGTCGGAGACGTGTCTCTCGACGCAAGCATTATGGATGGGTCCGACTTAAGTTGTGGAGCAGTTGCAAACGTTATGACGGTTCGCAATCCCATTCAATTGGCTCGGGCAGTTCGCGATAAAACGCCTCATGTCTTCTTGTGTGGCGAACCAGCGGATGTATTTGCCAAGGAGATCGGGTTGCCGCAGGAGCCGCAAGAGTACTTTAAAACTCCGGAGCAAATCGAAAGTTGGAAGGCTTGGCAACAGAAGCAAGCCGCACGAAATTCGACGACTTCCAAGAGTGATCACGACACCGGAAAGGACCGATTGTTCTATTTGGGAACAGTCGGCTGTGTTGTACGCGACCAACAAGGCAATCTTGCTGCTGCCACCAGTACAGGCGGGTTGCTCGGTAAACGCTATGGACGGGTGGGCGACACTCCCGTGATCGGTGCGGGAACCTATGCAAAAAACGCAACTTGCGCAATAAGTTGCACCGGAGTGGGTGAACTTTATATTCGAAACCATATCGCCTCAGCCGTATCCTCTCGGATGGAATATCTGAACGAGTCGCTAGAGAAGGCCACCGGTTTTGCAATCCACAAAACGCTTCCCGAGGATTCAGGCGGACTGATCGCCGTGGATCGGGATGGAAATATTGAATTGCAATACAACACTCCCATGATGGCACGTGGACAAGCAAGAAGCGACGGAACATTCCAAGTAGGATTGAAGGAATGGGCCGACTAAGCCTTTACTCGTGCCTTAACGCTTCGATCGGGCTCATCTTGGCTGCCCTAATCGCGGGATAGATACCGAATATCAGTCCAACAATAATGGAGACTGCAAATGCACCGACGATGCTCTCCGGTACGATACTTGGCTGAAGGGTCTGAACGACTTGAGGAAGTTCCTTCATCTGATCCGTCCAGAAAGTATTTGCGATGAGGCGGGCCAAGTTCACGGTGGGGCCACACAGTAGACCAAACAGAATCCCGGTAATACCGCCAGCCAAACTCAGCACGCTCGTTTCAGCCAGAAACTGGGTAATGATGTGAAAACGTTTGGCACCCAAAGCGCGGCGAATACCGATCTCGCGAGTCCGTTCGGTTACCGTCGCAAGCATAATGTTCATAATGCCGATGCCACCGACGAGCAACGAGATCGATGCAATCATGACTGTAAAAATCCAAAACATCCACTGTGTCGTTCGCACTTGTTCAAGCAATTCCAAGGGCACTACAACCGCGATGTCCTCCATGCGATCATGCGAATTGAGGGCAGCCTTGACCAACTCAGCCGTCTGCTTCACATTGGCAACGTCAAAAACCCGCAGCGTTATCTGATTGAGTTCGATCACTTCACCTTCGCGCGAACCGGGCCGAATGCTCATAACCGTATCGCCGATACGGTTTTGAAGCGTCTTGATCGGAATGTAAACGTCGTAAGAAAAATCTTGTGCGGCCATCGATCCGCCAATAGCTGCAGTCGATCCCTTAGGTTTGAGAACGCCGACTACCAAGTAGTAATTTTTGTTCTCAGGCAGGTAAATGCGCTGACCGAGGGGATCTTCGTATGGAAAGAGCTTTTCAGCCACCTTGGCAGCAAGCACACAATGCGTGTCCAGAGCAGAGTTTTCGGTATCGGTGATGAAATGTCCGGCGGCAAGATCTAAGTGTGTTACTTCAGCATACTCAGGCGTGCAACCTACCAATCGACCATCCAGTTTTCGATCCTTGAATTGAAACTGCCGCCGCATCTCGCGAATTGGAAGTGCGCTTTTGATCGTAGGAACGGTTGCAACGAGCATGTCGTATTCGTCTCGCATGAGACCATACGGCGTTAGCCCCGTTGAAGACAGTTTCTCGCTGGGCGGTTTCACCGTTCGAATCATAATCGTGTCGGCGCCCAAGCTTTCGACTTGGCGGACTGCTTCATCCCCGATCCCCTTGCTGATCGCGAGCAACCAAATAACGCTCGCTACACCGATGAATATCCCTAGAACGGTCAGCAGCGATCGCAATGGGTGAAGCCAGAGGCTCTTGATACTTAGTTGGATGGTTCCGAGTAGTAGGTTCATACTTCCACCGGCATATTATCTATGGCATACTGCGCAGCCGCATCGCGAACTTCTTGTGTATTGGTTTTATCCCATTGGAGCCGACCATCTTTAAGTCGCACCACGCGTTTTGCTCGTTTGGAAACTTCATCTTCGTGCGTAACCAGAATGATTGTTTTCCCCTCGACATTGAGACGTTCAAATAGCTGAAGAATCTCTTCGGACGTCCGAGAGTCGAGGTTTCCGGTCGGTTCGTCAGCCAAGATAAAGTAAGGGTTGTTGACGAGAGAGCGAGCGATGGCAACGCGTTGCTGTTGACCACCGCTCAACTGGGTCGGTCGGTGATCCAAACGTTGGCCAAGTCCTACCATCTTGGCTAGTTCAACCGTTCTCTTGTTTTGCTCACGTGTCAACGATCGTCCCTGATAGAACAACGGAACTTGGATGTTCTCTACGACCGTCAACTGCTGTATCAAGTTATAGGATTGAAATACGAATCCGATTCGTTGCGAGCGAATCGTTGCCAATTGATTGTCGTTCATGGTGGCGACGTCATCGCCACCCAGCCAAAGACTGCCGGATGTAGGCTGATCTAGGCAGCCGAGCATGTTTAGCAGAGTACTTTTCCCAGAGCCCGAGGGACCCATGATCGCAACGTAATCCCCTTCGGGCACGTCGAACGAAACCCCACGAAGCGCCCGCACGGTTTCACTTTTTAGAACATACTCTTTTTTGAGATCGACGACACGACAAGCAAAGTTTGTCGCGTCCTGTTTTATTTCAAGCATTAGTTCGACGGAGCTCCTCGAGCCGATCCGCCACCACCGCCGCCGCCGCCAGCTGCCATGCGTTTTCGCATTACGGCTGTTAATTCCGCTCGGTCGATTGACCCATCCTTGTTCGTGTCATACTCGCTAAATGCACCTGCCATTCGCTCGTTTGAGGCAACTTCGTCTTTGGTGAGTTTGCCATCCGAGTTGGTATCAAGACTGGAAAAAATCGTGCCAGCAATTGCGTCGGGGTTTGGCGGGCCGCCAGAGTCAGGTCGACCGGCAGATCCAGGTTTGCCGCCTCCTTGTTTCATTTCTGAGGTTTTCGCTGCTGCAGGCGCCTCAGATGCTATTTTTGCGAGTTTTTCACGATCATCGACTTCGGGAATGTCAGGAATGTTCATCTTGGAAACATGACTGCGTGGGTCAAGAGCGACCATGTCTTTCTCATCCACTCCACTAAGAACGGTAACAAATTTTTCGTTCGTACCACCAAGCTTGATCTCGCTCGTCTTCCAACCGTCACCGTCCTTTATTAGTACAAAATGATGGTTCTTGGATTCGTAGACTGCGTGTACTGGCACTTGAATGGCATCCGGAATCTGCTCCACAAAAATGCGGGCTGCCGCTGTCATTCCCGTACGAATGGATGGAGGCGGATCCATTATCTGCACAAACACTGCATACTCTTTGGCACTTGTGCCCATCCAGCTTCCTGGCTCAGCGTACTTGTTTACTTTGGTGACGCGACCAAGCAACTCATTCGCGGCTCCTCCAATCGCGTCAACATTAATTTTAACGGGCAGACCCTCGCGAATTAAAGTGATTCGCGATTCGTTGACCTTGGCTTTAACTTGCATTTTGCTCGGATCTGGAAGCAAGAAGATGGTCTGTTGTTCCCGCACCAGGGCACCTGGCTCAACGACAAAGTCCCCACCGCCGCGTCCACTAAACTTATTCGCATAAACAACTTGTCCGTCAGCCGGTGCCAACACCGCACAAGCTATAATTTGGTTCCGAATCTCCTCGAGCTTTTCCTTTTCTTCACTCAAAGTGTTTTTGTCGGATGCAAGTTTTGCAGCCGCTGTTTCGATGTCGCTGTTCAACTGGACAAGCATCTTTTCCTTGGTCAGTCTATCAAGGACTTTCATGCGTTGGTCCGAAGAATCTAATTTGCGTTGGGCGTCTTGGACTGCGAACTGTTCGGCCTCGATTTGAAGTGCCTTGAGCGTCCCCTTGGCTGCAAGTCGTTCCGCGCTCTGCAAGGACAATTCGGCTCTGCGAAGCCCCTGTTGGGCCACAGCGATTTCGCTCAGAATGGCGTTGCGTTCTGTCTGATAGGTGCCCTCGAGATACTCTTGCTTGGCGATGGCGGCCTTGCTAACCAAGGCCTCACTGCTGATGACAGTCGATTCTGCGGAGCTAACTATAATCCTTTGATTCTTGGCCTCTTGATCGAGAGCGGACGAGTCCAATTGACAGAGCTTGTCCCCCTTCTTGACCAAGGTACCCTCAAGAACCACATTCAAGATCGGAGTGCCACTCGTGCCCCGACCTTTGACTTCGCATTTGACTTCGTTGTTCTTGCTGCTCTCGATTTCGCCTTGCTCAAGAACGATGTGGTCGAACGGTCCGCTCACCACTTCGTGAAGCATTGGCTCACTTTCAGCGCCCGCGTATAGTCCCGACCCCTTGGACTGCCACCACGCATATCCCGCCGACCCGCAAACGGCAGTTCCGATGGCCAACAAGGCAATAACTTTCGCGCCGCCTATGCGGGAACGGAACGGTTGGTTGCGTCGATTTAACATGTTCATAACTGCGGGTATTGGGAGGGAATGGGCAACTTTGCAAAATATGCAACGCGTGGGAGGGAGCTTGTATTATCGATGAAGGTCAATCTTTTCGCTACAGCGATCCGAATCTTTGTTTGAAATCCATGAAGTCAGTCTCCCCCCTGACCAACAACAAACCCTCAATATTCGAGTTTGTTTCGCCGAGAATCGATTCTTTATTAAAATTTCTGATGCAATTGTCTTGGGACGCGAAGCATACCAAGCCCGAGCGCCACGCCCAGAGCCCGGGTGACACGCCCAGAGCCCGTGATTTTGTTGTCGCCACGCCTAACGTAATGCGACCAAAAACTCTTGGCGCACACCCGATAGGTTCTTGGCGAGTCGCATGAACATGGTGTTCCCGACAACCGACGGGGTGGCGAAAACATCGTCCGCAATCTTTCCACCTCCCATCGATTCATAGCCTTTCGGGTTTGCTTTGAAAGCAAATCCCTGACCTTGTTCGTTGAATACATGAATTGTCTCGCCAACCAAAACAGGTGAGCAACTGTAGTCACCGCCAAGTCGTTCGCGCCACACCGTCTCCCCATCTTTTGCTCGCCAGCAGTGGGCGATCCCTGCATCTGTAACCGCATACACGTGGCCGTCGTATACGAGCATCGATTGCTCATAGCACTTTTGCTTATTTGTCCATACAACCGTGCCTGATCCATCCGCCCGAACACACGCCGTCTCGGCCTTTGGATACCCACCGCTGGCGTAGACGCACTCTTTGTCCCAGACAATCGTACCGCACGTCGCCATCGTCAAACATTTGGCTGACCAGAACTGCTTACCGTCATTAGGGTCGTAGCTCGTGATACACTCACCACCACTGATCAGCAATTGCTCCCGCCCTGCGATGTCTGCAATGATGGGAGATGAGAAACTCGTTGCACTGGCTCGTTTCGTCCTCCAAACTTGGGAGCCTGTTGCTCGATCGAAGGCTGCGAGGAACGAATCGCCATCGAAGTCGGCGGCGACAATCACTAAGTCTTTAAACAGTGTTGGCGAAGCCGCATAGCCGTACTTAAATCTTTGCGGATCAAACTTCCCAACACTCTTTTGCCATATAGCCTTGCCCTCCGCCGTCATGGCAGTCAACCAAATCGCCGACGAGTTGTAGAAGGCTGCAAAAAGTCTTTGTCCGTCGAAAGCCAGTGAAGGACTTGCTTCTGTGTTCTTGGGATGGTTCTCTTTCGGTAGACCTGTGTTGTGAATAACTTGAGACCAAAGCGGCTTTCCGTTATCGCAAGAATACGCGAGCACAGACTGAGAGCCTGCTGCTTTATCGGCTGTTGTAAGATAGATACTGTTTCCAGCAACGACGGGTGAACTATGTCCTCGGCCAGGTACACGCGTCTCCCAAAACAAATGATCCGCTCCGTAACTTGTTGGAGCGGAACTTCCGGCAGGCGCGATGTTATTTCCGTTGGGACCTCGCCAAGTCCACCATTCGTGGGCTGAGGCTCCTTTGGGTTCATCGAGTGAAGACGCTTGTGCATTCGTTTTGGACCAGCACGCGCCCAAGCCGAGCGCGGCCGTTGCTTGGATAGCCGACCGCCTATTTAGATCAGCGGATCGAAAGTTGAGACCGAGTGAATTCATTTCTTTCGTTTCTTTCGTAGAACGCGACCCTTTTTTTTTGGGTTATCGAATCGCTATAGGTTTAGCCAGTTGCCAACCGCCCCGCCATTGAGCCGTCAGTTGATCCACTAACGTTTTTTTATCCGGTTGTTGTGCTAGATTTTGGTTTTCCTGCGGGTCGGATTGATGGTCGTACAATTCGATCGAATCGACCTTGGTCGAATCGTACCGGTCTACCCAAGCTGTAAAACGATATCGATCCGTACGCATCGAATAGCCCATTAACTGTTTCCCTGCCTTGGAGCGGGGGTACTGACTGAACGCAGCTTTCTTCCACGATTGATCAGGTTGTTCAAGGAGCGGCTTGAAGCTTGTTCCCTCCAAATGCGTTGGCAGCGACAACCCCGCGAGCTCTGCCAGCGTTGGATAGATGTCAACAAATTCCACAATGCCATTGGTGCGGGCACCTGCGTGCTTCATCCCTGGCACCGAGAGCAGCAACGCTACGTTGGTGTCATTCTCGCAGTTGCTGTGTTTGCACCATGCATCATGTTCGCCGAGCTTCCAACCATGGTCACCCCAAAGAATGACGATCGTGTTTTTCGCAAGACCGGATCGCTCGAGCTCATCGAGAACTTTGCCTAGCTGTGCATCCATGTAGCTGATGGCGGCATAGTAGCCATGCTTAAGTTGCCGCGCTAAATCATCCGGAATCGATCCTTCCGGGATTCCGTGGTAGCTGCGCAATTCCCCCCCTGATTGTATGGCATAGTCGGGAGCGTCGTGCGATCGAAACTTGTTCGTCGCCAGTTGGATCTTGGATGGATCGTAGAGGTCGTAGTATTTCTTGGGAGCCACAAACGGCAAATGGGGCTTGGCAAAGCCCACCGCCAAAAAGAAGGGACCGGGCTTTTTGCTAATCTCTTTCAAGGTTGCAACGGCCAGCTCAGCCACCTTCCCGTCTTGAAACGTATTGTCGGGTACGTCGGCTCCTTCCCATGCTGGTCCTCTTGAGTTCTTGGGAGTAGGTTGCTTTTTCTTTTTACCGTCCTTCTTGTTGTTCGCGGCCTGCGGATCGGCTGAAATCGCAGGCTTGTTGAGGGCTAGGTTTTCTGGCAGTCCATAACCTGGAGCTTTGGGGGATTGCCACGGAACGGACCAAGTGGGTGCGTCATCGAAATTGCCGTGATAGATTTTTCCCATACCTTGAACGAAGTAACCATTGTTCTTGAAATGCTGACCAAGCGTCACCACATCCGGGAGGGCTGTTCGAAAATGCGTTTCAAGGTCCCATACTTTGGTGGTGTCAGGACGCGTACCCGTCATTAGGCTTGATCGCGTTGGCGAACAGACTGCTTGCTGACAATAGGCTCGATTGAACGTGATGCCTGCTTTCGCAATACGATCCAAATTGGGACTCTTGATGTAATCCGCACCGTACGCGCCGAACTCAGGTCGCAAGTCGTCGACAGCCAAAAAAAGGATATTGGGCCGGTCGGCATTCGCGCCGCGAACCATCAAAACGCAAAACAGAACCGGAATGATTCGTAGCAAAATAGATTTCATGGCTTGGTACCTCGTCAACCTTGAAGGTAATTTTAGCTCCGGCGATTGCGACCTTCGCATGCGTCACGCAAGCCTTTGAGCCAGCGGTGGAGGTCGGCAGGCCACGGCATCTTGAAAGACAAAAGCTCGTCGGAAATGGGATGCTTGAATTCCAGCGAAGCCGAATGCAATGCTTGTCGCGGCGCACCGCTCTTGTCGTCCATGCGCACACCACCGATCGGTCGATTGTAGATAGAATCTCCGCAAAGCATATGGCCTGCTTCCGACAAGTGGATTCGAATCTGGTGCGTTCTGCCGGTCTCAAGAGTGCACTCGATCATCGAATACTCTCCGATGGTTTCGATGGGGCGGATATGAGTTATCGCTCTCTGGGCACTCTCGTCTTCAGGACGATCCGAGGGTTGCGTACCTCGCTTGCCATCTCCGCGGTCACGGACCAAAATGCTGTCGAATGTTTGGGCTTGAGGATGACCGTGCACGAGCGCATGGTACTTTCGAACGACCTCATGCTTTCGAAACGATTGTCCAATCAATTTCGCAATCGAGGGCGTCCTCGCAAAAATCATCAGCCCGCTCGTATCTCGGTCCAATCGGTGGACGGCAGTGACTTCAAACTTCTTGAGCTGCATCGCCCGCTGACGCTGAGCATCTTGCGCAGACAAGCGACCTTTGGTCTTCTTGTTGACTGACCTAGACGGATTTGCCTCCCGCTCCGCCAACTTCGATCGCGAGAAAAAGTACTTTTCCAACGCTTCCGGAAGCAGTTCCTCAAGCGTTGGTTGCAGCTGTTTCCGTTTTTTGGGAAGGTTGCGTTCTTCGAAATGCCGAGTCGATGTAATACCTGGTGGTTTCTCGACAACAACCAAAAAATCGTCGACGTAAGCAAACCGGACAGCCGTCGGCTGAACAGGCTTCGCAAGCGATTCTTGCCAAAGCTTGACGACATCCTTCGATGTAACCTTGCGAGCTTGGTCCAGGCATAGATTGCCGTTTACTTGCACTCGCCTCTTGAGAATGGCTTCTCGGGTTTGTCCCCAGCTCCATTGTGCCATGCGCTTTTTGATGGCGGATCCGAGCGTTTGGCCGTTGTCTTCTTCTGTTAAATGGAAGAGTTCAAATGGAGATGGATTGTCTTTGGTCATAACTGAATTTGGCTATTGCCAAATGCTGTCGTCGTTCGTCCATGAGACACCCGACTCGAGTGCGCTCGAGATTGAATCGTTTACCTTAACTTTGCTTGCGACTTGCCATGAATCGACCATGACACCGCCGCTCGCCGTCACAACCCAGCCTTGAACTGTTTGGATGAAACTGCATTGGGGATCAAGGGACTTTGCCACCTCGCACTTTGCAAGTTCAACCTTGGACGTTTCGCCTACGATTGACGAAAGATCACATTTGGCAAGCGATTGAAGTTCCTGCGATTCAATCAAGGCGGCAACGATACACAAATCCATTACATTTCGCAATTCACCAAAAACAGGATCTTTGACTGCCAACTCGTCCATCTTCTTCGTGAACAATTCAGCCCACTTGCGAGCCAAGCCATCCACTTTACCGGTTTGCTTAAATGCACCCTCGGCGGTCACTTGATCTTGTTCGGTCAATGTTTTGATACCTGGACCACTAATCTTCCATGCCTTGCGATCGGCGCTGTGTTCGAGTGCGGAATAATCGCAAGCCATCCACCAACGCGATTGAAGCTGCGACATGCTGGATTTGTTGGCAATCATCTCAACGTAGCTAGGCAATCCCTTGACCGGTGCCTTTGCCAAGTTCATACCGTAGAGTTTCATGCGGTAATCTGCTGCCAAAATAACGCGAGCCATGTGGCTGTCAGGAGCAAGACCCTCCAGTTTGACCTGCTGGGGTCCAAAGGCTTGCATCATGGCAGGCTCTAAAGACTTTGGGTTCATGTTGGGCGACAACGCTTGTTTCAGCAATCGTTCGAGATTTCTTACCCCTTCTTCGGTAGGTTCGATCGAAACCGAGATGCCTGTCGTGCGGGCTTTGTTGACGGTCTGCAGTGCACACAACAAGTCATCCAAGTAAACAACAGGGCGTCCACTCTTGGTTCCAACAACGGATCCGTTG